>DASWOE010000308.1:0-6091 GCA_036398875.1 Rhizomicrobium sp. | reverse complement strand
GGCTCCTCGACCGTGCGGCTCGTGCCGATGAAGCGGGCAGGTTAGTTTTCCCGCTTCACCGCGCTCTCGTGCCAGCGGTGGAGCAGGGCCCATTCCAGGGCCGTCATCGCGAACAGGATCGCGATGCCCAGGATCGACAGCAGGGCCAGCGCGGCGAATTCCTGCGCCGTGTCGAGATTGCGGTTGGCCAGCGTGATCACCCAGCCCAGCCCCAGATCGTTGCCGGAACCGGCGACGAACTCCGCCGTCACCGCGCCGATCAGCGACAGTCCGCCGGCGATCTTCATGCCGGTCAGGAGAAAGGGCAGGGCGCTGGGCAGCTGCAGCCGCCACATCACCTGCCAGCGCGACGCGCCATAGAGCCTCATCAGGTCGATGAGGTTGTGATCGGTCGCGCGCAGGCCGGCCAGCGTGTTCGACAGCACGGTGAAGAAGGCAATGATCCAGGCCAGCACCACCAGCACTTCGTTGACGTTGTCATAGCCCAGCCAGATGAAAAGCAGGGGCGCGACGGCGATGATCGGCGTCACCTGCAGCACCACCGCAAAGGGATAGAGCGCGTATTCGACGATGCGGCTCTGGTTGAACAGCACGGCGAAGGCCACCCCGGCCAGCGTCGCCAGCGCGAAGGCGGTCGCGGTGATCTTGACCGTGAACCACAGCGCCGACCTCAGCACGTCGAAATCGACGAAGAACGCCTCCCAGATATCGCTCGGCGCCGCCAGGATCAGCGGCGAGATGCCCAGCGCGTGCACCCGCCACTCCCAGAACGCGAGCGCGAGCGCGAACACCAGGGCCGGCACGACATATTTCGCCCAGTTCCTCATGCCCGCCCGCTCATTTTCCGTGCCACATAAAGTCTTGACCGCGCGGTATTTCGTGCTACGTTTAAGCCATGGAGTTCGAATGGGACGAGGCCAAGCGGCGGTCGAATCTCCTCAAACACGGCTTCGATTTCGCCGATGTCTAACGGTTCGACTGGGGCGGTGCCGTCATTCGCCCCGATCTGCGGCGCGCCTATGGCGAAGCCCGGTTCCTCGCATTCGGGATGTTCCAAGCGGCAATGCAGGTCGTCACCTTCACCCGCCGCGGCTCGGCGATCCGCATCGTGAATTTCAGGCGTGCCAGCCGCAAGGAGAGAAGAAATTATGGTCCGTAAACCAAAGGTTTGGCCGCCCGAATATGGTGTCCCGGATGACGAGAGCCCGGAATGGACGGTGGAAGACTTCCGCAACGCCCGTCCGGTGCGCGAGGTCATGCCCGAGCTGATCGAGGCGGCGGAGCGGCTGCGCAAGCGGCTGGGCCGGCCCAAGCTGGAACGGCCGAAGGAGCATGTCTCGCTCCGGCTCGATCCCGTCGTCGTCGATTCGTTCAAGGAGGACGGGCCCGGCTGGCGCACCCGCATCAACGACGAGCTCGTCAAGCTCGTCAAACGGCGCAAGCCCGCGCCGGCGAAGAAGAAGAAGAAACGGTAGCGGCGCGCGCTCATGCCGCCATCGCGCGCTTCAGCGCGGCCGAGACCCGCGCCGCCTCGGCGGCGAAACCGGGCGAGAGCCGCCAGGCTTCGTTGCGCGCGGCCGGCGCTGCCAGGACGATCTCCTCCGCCACGCGGCCGGGGCGCGGCGTCATCACCACCACGCGCGAGGAAAGATAAGCGCTCTCATAGATGCTGTGGGTCACGAAGAGCACGGTCAGCCCGTCCTCGGCCCACAATTTCAGAAGATCGTCGTTCAAGGCCTGGCGCGTCATCTCGTCGAGCGCCGCGAACGGCTCGTCCATCAAAAGAAGCGCCGGCGCGGCGGCCAGCGCGCGCGCGATCGACACGCGCATCTTCATGCCGCCGGAAAGCTCGCGCGGGAACGCCTTTTCGAATCCGCCCAGGCCCACACGGGCCAGCGCCCCCGCGGCGCGCGCATCCGCCTCGCCGCGCGGCACGCCCTTGAGATCGAGCGGCAGCCGCGCATTGGCGAGCGCGCTCGCCCAGGGCATCAGCGTCGGCTCCTGGAAGACGAAACCGATCTGCGGCCGCCCGTTCGGGAACGCCACCGTGCCGCCATCGGGCGTCAGCAGCCCGGCGACGATGCGCAGGGCGGTGGACTTGCCGCAGCCGCTCGGCCCCACCAGCGCGACGAACTCCGCGTCCGCGACGGCGAGGTCGAGCCGCCCGATCGCCTGGGTGCCGGACTCGAACCGCTTCGAGATGGCGGAAAGAGAGAGGAGGGGGAGCACGACGCCTACCGGAAATTCATCGGCATGGCGTGCACGAAGCGTAGGTCATAGGCGCGGGCGTAGGGCAGCTTCGGATCGTAGAGGCCGTCCTTCACCATCGTGTCGAAGAAGAATTTCCACTTCGCGTCCGTCATCGCGCCCAGCCCCAGCGTGGCGGCGTCGCCCGACAGCGCGATGCCATAGGCCTTCATCTTGGCGATCGCCTGCTTGATCAGCGCGTCGCTCCTCTCCGGATTGTCGTGGCGGATAAGCGCGTTGCCCGCCGCCGATTCGCCGTTCAGGTAATGCAGCCAGCCGGCCTGGGTCGCGGTCACGAAGGCCTGCACCGCCTTCGGATTGGCATCGATCCATTTCTGCGGCACGAACACCATATTGGCATAGCCGGGATAGCCGTTGTCGGCGAGCAGATAGACCAGCGGCTTGATATGCGCCTTCTGCTCGATGGTGAACGGCTCGCTGGTGAGATAGCCCTCCTGGATCGCCTTCGGGTCGGCCAGGAACGGCGCCAGGCTGAACGTGTATTTGCGGATCTGCCCATCGGAGAATCCGTATTTCGCCCTCAGCCACGGCCACCACGCCACCGTCGCCGCGTCGGACAGCATGATCGGCTTGCCGCGCATGTCGGCGAGTTTCCGGATGTCGGGCCGCGGATGGGCGATCAGCACCTGCGGGTTCTTCTGGAACACCGCCATCACCGCCCGGATCGGCGCGTGCTGGCGCACCAGATTGAGCGCGATGAAGCTGTCGGAGCCGATGCCCATATCCGCCGCGCCGCCGGCCAGTATCTGCGGCACGTTCACGCTCGGTCCGCCCTGGATGATCTTCACGTCGAGGCCGGCGCGGGCATAGAGCCCCTCGGCCAGCGCTTCATAGAAGCCGCCATGCTCGGCCTGCGCCTTCCAGTCGGTGACGAAGCGGATGCGCGTCAGCGGCGCATGCCTGGACGATGCGGCATCGGCCGGCGCGGCAAGGGCCGCCGCCGCGAGAAGGCAGGCGACGAACGATGACAGGCGAGACATGTACACCCCACGAACAGCCTTGGACGGACATCATAAAGGCGGAAAGCGCCGATCCAAAATGCGCTCGTTCAGCCCTCATTATCCCTCCTGCGCCAATCTGGTGCGCCATGATCGGGCCGCTGCTCTTCGCCGCTATCCTAATCGTCCTGGGCGCCGTCGTCCGCGCCTGGCTGCTGCGCCAGGGCTTCGCGGGCCGCCTCTACACGGCCTTGGCCCTGCTCGGCATCGCGATGACCTCCATGGCTATGCGCTGTACGGCGCCTGCCGGGGCGAGGTCGATTTCCTGCTGAGCCCCTTCGCCTGCAGCCGCGCCCATCCGCTCGCTTACAATCCGGACGCCTGGCGTATCGGGCGGGCGCGGTAGCGATCGGAGGGACGCTGGTTGAGGCGCCTCGATGGTCCCGGCGCCCGCAGCGCCGGGCCGGGACGACAGAGCCGGGCGGACCGGAAAACAACCCGTGTTAGTTCGAATTCTGGCTGTCGTCCTGGCCCTGGCCGTCGCCGTCCTGCGGCTGGGTGGGACGGCCCTCGGCATCGCGGCCGCGGCGGTTGAACAGCCAGTCCCAGAAATTGCCGCCGCGCGCGCTTTCGGGCGGCGGCCGTTCGCTCTCGCTCGAATTGGGGCCGGGCGCATAGCCATAGCCGCTCTCGTCGTCGCCGGTCGATGGCGTATAGGCCGTGCCCTCGTCGCCGAAGATGGTCGAACTGTCGATCGGCGGCTGCACCGCGGATTTGTCGAGCGGCGTCGAGGCCAGGCCCTTTTCCGCCACCGTCATCGTGCCCTTCCAGATCTGCGCCGGCAGCGAGCCGCCCGTCACCGATTTCATCGGCGAGGAATCGTCATTGCCGACCCACACCGCCGCGACGTAATCGTGGGTGAAGCCGACGAACCAGGCATCGTGGAAGTCCTGCGTCGTGCCGGTCTTGCCGCCGGCGTCGTGGCCGGCCAGCGCCGCGCTCATGCCGGTGCCGTGCTGCACCACGCCGTTCAGCATGGCGACGAGGTCGCGGTTGACATGGCTCGCCACGATGCGCTCTTCGCTCTGCGGCGGCGCGCGGCGATACAGGACCCGGCCGCCCGCATCGTCGATCTCGGTGACGAAATAGGGATAGACCTTGTCGCCGCCATTGGCGAACACCGCATAGGCGCGGGTCAACTCCAGCGGCGTCACCTCGGAGGTGCCCAGCGCGAGCGAGGCGTTCTCCGTCAGCTTGCTTTCGATCCCCAGCCGCTGCGCCGCCTGCACCACCGTGCTCACGCCCACTTCCTGCGCCAGGTTGGCGGTGATGGTGTTCACCGAATGCGCCAGCGCGTCGGCCAGCGTGATCGTGCCATAGGCGCGGCCGCCGAAATTGGTCGGCGTCCAGCCGTCGATGTCGACCGGCTGGTCTTCTCTTTGATCCCAGGGCGTCAGGCCGCTCTCCAGCGCGGCGAGATAGACGAAGGGCTTGAACGCCGATCCCGGCTGGCGATGCGCCTGGGTGGCGCGGTTGAAGGTGCTCTCGTCGTAGTCGATGCCGCCGATCAGCGCGACCACGGCGCCTTGCGGCGTCATCACCACCACGGCCGCCTCGCTGGCGTGCATCCTGGGGCCGCTCTTGGCGATCACGCGCGCGGCGGCGATGCGCGCCTCGTTCTGGATGTCCGGAACCATCGCGGTATGGACGATCAGGTCTTCCCTCGGCGCCAGGCCGCCCCGGGTGGCGAGGCGCAGCGCCTCGTCCGCCGCGGTGTCGAAATAGAAGTTCTGCGCGTCGGCCGCTTCGCGCTCGCTGATCACGGCCGGATCGGCGATCGCGGCATCGGCCTGGGCCTGGCTGATCGCGCCGGTCTCCACCATGGCGCGCAGCACGACCTTGGCGCGCGCCTGCGCCTTGGGCAGGTCGCGGCGCGGCGAGAAGGCGGACGGCGCGCGCGTCAGCGTCGCCAGCATCGCCGCCTCGCCCAGCGTCAGGTCCGACGCCGATTTGTTGAAATAGACATGCGCCGCGCCATCGACGCCATAGGCGCCCGAGCCCAGATAGATGCGGTTCAGATACAGTTCCAGGATCTGCTTCTTGCTGAGCGATTTCTCCAGCGCCGCGGCATCGACCAGTTCCTCCAGCTTGCGGCTCATCGTGCGCTGCTGCGACAGGAACACGATCTTCACGGTCTGCTGCGTGATGGTGGAGCCGCCCTGCACCGTGCGGCCGGCGCGGTAATTGGTCCACATCGCGCGCGCCAGGCCGCGCACCGAGAAGCCGTGGTGATTGTAGAAGTCGCGATCCTCCATCGCGATGAAGGCGGCCGGCAGATAGGCCGGCATCTGTTCCAGCGTCAGCCGCTTGCCGATGATCGCGCCGCGATGGCCGACCTCGTCGCCGTCCGCATCCAGGAAGGTGAAGGCCAGCGGCCGGTTGACGGCGTAAAGGTCCTTGGAGAGATCGAGCGGCGAAGCGAACCAGGACAACATCGTCGGCAGCAGCGCCACAAACGCCAGCGGCACCGCGACGACCGCCGTGCCGATCGCCAGGACCGGGCCCAGAATGTTCTGTCGCGCGGCGAAAAAGTCCGCAACGGCGCGCGGCGTGCGCGCGATCGCGGCGAGGATGTCTTCGGAATTGGCCATGGGCCGGCTTCGTCGCCCATATTTGCGGCGCAATCAAGGCTTTAAGGCTTAACGGGATCGTAATATGGGGGCAGTGCGCCGGGCCGTGGACTCTGCGCGGCCGTGGACGATCGGGCCGGCGGCGCACGCGGACGCGCACCAGACCGGCGATCGACCGCGCGCCCAAACCGGACCCGCATCGAATTATTTTCCGCAACTAAATATCGCGCCCGACAAGCCCGCCGCGATTCTATC
>DASWOE010000307.1:0-5982 GCA_036398875.1 Rhizomicrobium sp. | reverse complement strand
CGCCTTTTCGGACGTGATTTCCTCGATTTTCTTGTATCCGAGGACATCGCACAGGATGTCCATCGCGAGGTGAGCGGTGTCGGCTTCGTTGATATCGCGCTTGCGCGCGTCGATGACGATCGCTTGGTATCTCTTGAGCTGCTGGGCTACGCGGCTTTGAACCTTCGCTGGAACTTTGATCGACATCCACCCACCCGAGTCGGATACGCCAGCGTAGGCTACAGGTTGTGGCGTCCCTGTGAAGGGAGATCGAACTCTAATCGAACAGGCTCGACACGCTTTCTTCGTTGTTGATGCGCCGCATCGCCTCGCCGATCAGCGGCGCGATCGAGATGCGCCTGATATTGGCGCATTTGCGCTGCTCCTCGGTGGCGGCGATGGAGTCCGTCACCACCATCGACTTCAATTTCGACCCCGCGATGCGCGCCACCGCGCCGCCCGACAGGACGCCATGGGTGGCATAGGCGCAGACGTCCTTGGCGCCGTTCTTCAGCAGGGCCTCCGCCGCGTTGACGATGGTGCCGCCCGAATCGATGATGTCGTCGATCAGGATGCAGCTGCGCCCCTCGGCGTCGCCGATGATGTTCATCACCTCCGACTCCCCGGCGCGCTCGCGGCGCTTGTCGACGATGGCGAGGTCGCAGCCCAGCCGCTTGGCGAGCGCGCGGGCGCGCACCACGCCGCCGACATCGGGCGACACCACCATCAGATGGTTGCCGGTGCCCAGATAGTCCTGGATGTCGCGCACGATCACCGGCATGGCGAACAGATTGTCGGTCGGGATGTCGAAGAAGCCCTGGATCTGGCCGGCATGCAGATCGACGGTCAGCACGCGGCTGGCGCCGGCCTCGGTGATCAGGTTCGCCACCAGCTTGGCGGAGATCGGCGTGCGCGGCCCGACCTTGCGGTCCTGCCGCGCATAGCCGAAATAGGGCAGCACGGCCGTGATGCGCCGCGCCGATGCGCGCCGCAGCGCATCGATGATGATCAGCAGCTCCATCAGATTGTCGTTGGCCGGAAAACTGGTCGACTGGATGACGAAGATGTCCTCGCCCCGGACGTTCTCCTGGATCTCGACGAACACTTCCATGTCGGCGAAGCGCCGCACGATCGCCTTGACCGAGGGCAGTTTCAGATGCGCCCCGATCGCCTTGGCCAGCTCGGGGTTGGAATTGCCCGCCAGCAGCTTCATTCCCCGCGATCCGTTCGGCTCGGTCATGGAAGCGGCCCCGTGGCTTATGATGTTTTGATGACGGGCTTGTAGCAAGGGCATCTGCCGCCGGGAAGTGTCAGCAAAGCACGATGGCCGAAATTTCGCGGCCATAGTCCTTTTCGCCGCGGTGGGTGTTGCGGCGGAAGCTGAAGAAGTCGGCGGGGCGGCCATAGGTGCAGGCGCCGAGCGCCTCGACCTTATCCACGCCGGCGTGTTCCAGCCGCTCGGCGACGAAGCCCTCCAGGTTGAAGCGCCGGTGTCCCGGCCGGTCGCTCGGCGCGAAGTGCCGCGTGTGGTCCGCGTCTTCGGCCAGGAAGCGGTCGCGGAATTCCGGTCCGACCTCGTAATTCGCCTGGGAGATGCAGGGCCCGATGGCCGCGACGATCCGGCTTCGCGCGGCGCCCAGCCGCTCCATCGCCGCCACCGTCGCCTCGGCCACGCCGGCCAGCGCGCCCTTCCATCCGGCATGGGCCGCGCCGATCACTTTGGCCTGCGCATCCGCGAACAGGATCGGCGCGCAGTCGGCGGCGAGGATGCCCAGCGCGATTCCGGGGACGTTCGTCACCATCGCGTCGCCGAGCGGGACGTGTTTCGCATCCTCGGCCGGCGTCTCGCCGATCGGCCAGGGCGTCGTGACGTTCACGACCGCTATGCCGTGAACCTGCCCCAGCGTCACCAGGGCCGCATCGCCGAGCGCCGCGGCGACGCGGCGGCGGTTCTCGATGACGTTGGCCCGCGCGTCGCCGGACCCCGGCCCGCAATTGAGCGACTCGAAGATGCCGGTCGAAACGCCGCCTCGGCGCCCGAAGAATCCGTGCGCGATGCCGGCCCGGGCGCAGAGGGCAGAAGACCGCAGAACAAGCATCGCTCTATCCCAAATCCGTCATCGCGCGGCTTGTCCGGGCGACCCAATTTTCTATTTCCGCGGCGGTCCTTGCTTTCGGGTAGCAGGTTTCGGCCAGGTCTTTCCGATCCGGATTGTCCGTCCGAATGAGATTGATCTTCCGGACGCGCGGCCATTTCTTGATTCGCGTCTCTCTTTGGATCGCTCGGGCCTCGCTGTCGCTGGTGACGCCGGCATGCCGCGTTCCCCACGGCTTTGCCGTAGTTCCGAGTCTGCACGAAATTGGCTCCCCCGGATCGCCCGCTGCGCTCGCGACCGAAGGATGACGGCGCATCTCAAAACCCCGCCGGCGGCGTCGCGTCGCGCGGTACGATCGCCAGCGCCTGGAACAGCGTGCCCATCTGCTCGGGCGCGACCAGGCGGTCGCGGTCCGCCTGCGCGCCGAGCCGCTCGGCCCGCGCATCGATGCCGAGGCGGCGCAGAAACGTTCCTTGCCCGATCGGTCCATGAACGCGCGCACCGCCGCGCCCCGCCGCGTCGCGAAGCGCGCCGAAATCGACATGCGCCGTCAAGTCGCTCGCGCCCGGATCGCGCAATATGTCGGCGAAGGCGTGCCGCGCCACCGCCTGCAAGGTCTCGCCGAACCCCGGCACGTCGTAGCCGTAGTCGATGACCAGCGCCGCGCCGCCGCGGCGCGCGATGCGATGGCCGATCTCTTCCGCCAGCGCGTCGCCGGCGGGCGCGGTCTCATAGAATCCGCCCGGCGGCGCGCCGTCGCGATTCGCCGGAACGCGGCCGACCGGCAGCGCCACCGGCGACAGGGTGAAAGCGAGTGCGCCCCGCGCGTCGAGCCCGACCATGCGTTCGCACCAGCCGCGTTCGGTCTTCACGAATTGCCGGATGGGCAATGCGTCGAAGAATTCGTTGGCGATCAGGAACAGCGGCCGGTCGGCCTCGATCTCGGACAGTTCGCGCGCCCAGCGCGGCGTCTTGCCCAGCGGGGCGAGCGCGGCGGCCTGCGCCGTCCGCAGCGCCGTGCTCGCCTCGACCAGCACGATCTCGACCGCGTCGCGAAAGTCCGCAACCACCGCCATCGCGCGCAGCGCGTCGGCCATCAGCGTGCCGCGTCCCGGCCCAAGCTCCACCAGCAAGGGCCGCGCCGGCTTGCCCTGGTCGAGCCAGGCCTGCGCGAGCCACAGCCCGACCAGCTCGCCGAACATCTGGCTGACCTGCGGCGCGGTGACGAAATCGCCGGCCGCGCCGAACGGATCGCGCGTCGCGTAATAGCCGCATTGCGGATCGAGCAGCGCGACGGTCATGAATTGCGCGAGCGGGATCGGTCCCTGCGCCGCGATCGCGGCCGCGATGCGCGCGCCCGCCGGCGTCATGCCCGCCCGTTGGCGTGCGGCCGAAGCGACGTCCACAGGAAATAGCCGGCGGCGCCCCACAAGGGAATCGACAGCGCCATGCCCATGGAGAACCAGCCCAGGAACGGCCCGTCCGGCTCGCGGAAGAATTCGACGATGAAGCGGAAGGTGCCATAGAAGACGAAGAACAATCCGGTCAGAAGGCCCGGCCGTTCGAGGAAACGAAACCGCCGCAACCCGATCTGCAGCAGCGCAAACAGCACCAGGCCTTCCAGCACCGCTTCGTAGAGCTGGCTCGGATGGCGCGGCTGCAGGCCGGCGGGGCAGCTGCCGTGGAACTGCGTCAGGATATGCGGCGTGCAGAACACCATCGCCCAGGGCACGTCGGTGACCTTGCCCCACAATTCGCCGTTCACGAAATTCGCCAGCCGTCCGAAGAACAGGCCGATCGGCGCCACCGTGGCGACGATGTCCGACACCGGCAGCAGCGCCAGCTTGTTCTGCCGGCAGAACAGCCACAGCGCCACCGCCACGCCGGCCAGGCCGCCATGGAACGACATCCCGCCCTGCCAGATCGCGATCAGCCGCAGCGGATGGACCAGGAAATCCATCGGCAGGCCGGGCTCGCCCGGTCCGCCCAGGCAGAAGGCCGCATCCGGCGACACGCTGCACAGCGCGATGCCGTAGAACAGCACCCAGCCGAGGCGGCCGCCCAGGATCACGCCGAACGTCGCCCATACGATCAGATCGCCGACCTGGTCGGCGGTGATCGGCGCCTTGCCGGCGAAGGTCGGATTTTTCCACAGCGTCGGCTCGCGCGTCATGCGCGCCGCCGCCCACCAGCCGAACACCAGGCCGGCAATATAGGACAGCGCGTACCAGCGGATGTCGATCGGGCCCAGATGGATCGCGCGGTCGATGTCGGGATAGGGCAGGAGGCCGAGGATCATGGCCGCGAAGCACGTCTGCTTCGCCCGCCGAAGTCAAGCGCCACTGCCTTGCGACTTCGCGCCTTCAAGGCCATATGAGGAGCGTCCTCCGCCGCTTGCGGGCGGGAAAAGCAAGGAGACGGCCATGGCGCAGACCGACAACCCGTTCCTCGACGGCATGGCGAGGCTGTTCACCGATGCCGCCGGCGCCGCCAAGAGCGTGCGCGACGAGATCGACACTTTCGTGAAGCAGCGCCTGGAGCGGCTCGTCGCCGACATGGACTTCGTGCCGCGCGAGGAGTTCGAGGCGGTCAAGGCCATGGCGGCCAAGGCGCGCACCGAAAACGACGCGCTCGCCGCGCGCCTCGCCGTGCTGGAAGCCAAGCTGACGCCGCCCGCGTCGACAGAGCGCGCGCAGCGATAGCTGTGGATCGCGCCGCGAAGGATGGGGACGAATCTCTGATTCAAATCGCCGCACAGCCAAGCCTGTGGATGCCGGCGGCTGTCCGGAGTCCGATCGCGCGGGACTCTTGTGCCGCCACAAAATCTTGTGCCAGTTTGGCCCTCGACTGCTTCGCGTTGCGTCGCGGCTCGAATCTGGAGCACCTGATGACCGTCATCCACCAGGAAGAGGCCCTTGCCGCTCCCCACCCCATCGACATGCTCGAACGGGCGGTGGAGGAGAACGGCTGGGCCTTCGAACGGGCCGGGCGCGACGAGCTCAATCTCTCCGTCGCCGGCCGCTGGAGCGATCATCATTTCAGCTTCTCCTGGCGCGAGGATCTGCAGTCGCTGCATCTGTCCAGCGCCTTCGACATGCGCATCACCGACGGCGTGCGGCGCAGCCATGTCGCCGACCTGCTGATGTACGTTAATGCGCGGCTGTGGATCGGCCATTTCGATCTGTGGCCGGAAGACGGAACCATCGTGTTCCGCCATGCGATGATCTTCCCCGATGCGCGCGCCTCGGCGTCGCAATGCGAGGCCTTGCTCAATCTCGCGCTCGAAGCCTGCGAGCATTACTACCCGGCGTTCCAGTTCGTGCTGTGGGGCGGCAAGAGCGCCGAGGAGGCCGTCGCCGCCGCCGTGCTGGAGTGCGCGGGCCAGGCGTGAGCGCCATCCTCCTCATCGGCGCCGGCCGCATGGGCGGCGCCTTGCTCCAGGGCTGGGTCGCGCGCGGGTTTGCGCCCATCGTCGTGGTCGAGCCGTCGCCGTCGCGCGAATTGAAGGCCTTCGCGGCGAAGCACCGCATCGCATTGTTCGCCGACGTCGCGGCCATCGCCAGCGTGCGGCCGCGCGCCTGCGTCGTCGCGCTCAAGCCGCAGGTGCTCAAGGCCGAGGCCCCGGCGCTGCGCGGCATCGCGGAAAGCGGCGCGACCATGATCTCCATCGCGGCGGGCACCTCGATCGCATCCCTGCGCAAGGCATGGGGGGCGAAGGCGCGCATCGTGCGGGCGATGCCCAACACGCCGGGCGCCATCGGGCGCGGCATCACCGGACTTTATGCAGCAAAGACCGCCACGCCGAAGGACTGCAGACGCGCGGACGATCTCCTCGCCGCGCTCGGCCAGACAGTGTGGGTCAAGAGCGAATCCGGGATCGACGCGGTGACGGCGGTCTCGGGCTCCG
>DASWOE010000306.1:0-5127 GCA_036398875.1 Rhizomicrobium sp. | reverse complement strand
CGGACGGATCGAATGCCTGGCGGGTTGGTTCCCTAGGCGAGAAAGCGCATAGGTGCTTGCCCTAACCGGCGCCATTTCCCCTCGGAACCTCGCGCGGGCATTCCTCAAGGAGTTGATTATGTTGAGCAAGACAAGCTTTCTGCTTGCCGCGGCCGTTGTCGCGCTGAGTGCTGGTGCGGCCAGCGCCGACGACAATTACCGCAACCGACATGACGATCGCGGCGACGTCACCACGACCGACGCGCCCAATCAGCCGGTCTATGGCAGCGGCTACAATTACGGCTATGACGACGGCTATGCCCGCCGCGAGCGCAACGACCGCTATCGCGCCGACGCCTGGCGCGCGCGGAACGGCGAGCAGGGTTATCAGCGCGGCGCCTACTACTATGGCAATGACTGCAACGGCAACACGGCGGCCGGCACGGTCTTCGGTGCCGTCGCGGGCGGCGTCATCGGCAACCAACTGGGTCACGGCGATGGCGGCGCCACGGCGGCGGGCGTCATCCTCGGCGGCCTCGCCGGCAATTCGATCTCCCGCGACATGGACTGCAGCGACCGTCACTACGCGCTCAGCTCCTACAGCGCCGGATTCGAAGGCCGCATCGGCCAGCGCCAGGACTGGTCGAATGGCCGCAACCGCGGCAGCTTCATGCCGGTCCGGGAATATTCGCGCGGCGGCAATGTCTGCCGCGACTTCCGCGAGTCGTCCTACCGCGACGGCACGCATTTCAAGCGCACCGGAACGGCCTGCCGCCGTACCGACGGCAATTGGTACATGGAATGACGAACCCGCGGATTCCGCCGCAGAGCGGACCGCGTGGCGTTGCCTTCAGCGTGCGGATCAACCGATCCGCACGATTTTTTCCAATGGAAAGAGAATGAGATGAAAATTTCGACCGGATTATTCGGCGCCGTCGCGCTTGCCGCCCTTGCCGTCGCCGCGCCGGCCCAGGCCGCGCCCCATGGCGTCAACGTCGGCACGCTGACCTGCGGCGTCTCCAGCGGCTGGGGCTTCGTGTTCGGATCCTCCAAGGATCTGCACTGCACCTTCCGCCAGAACGATCGGCACGCCGAGCACTACACCGGCACGATCTCCAAATTCGGCGTCGATATCGGCTATACCGAAGGCGGCGTGCTGGTCTGGGGCGTCGTGGCGCCCAGCTCGGACACGCGTCCCGGCACGCTGGACGGCGACTATGTCGGCGCCACGGCGGGCGCCACGGTCGGCGTCGGTCTTGGTGCCAATGTGCTGGTCGGCGGCTTCGACCAGTCCTTTGCCCTGCAGCCGCTCAGCGTCTCCGATAACCGCGGCTTGAACGTCGCCGCCGGCATCGGTTCGATCACGCTTCGGCACTCGGAATAACGAACAGACCTGCGCGGGCCGCAACGGCCCGCGCAGACCTCGCACAGCGAAAGGCAACGGTCCGATGCACATTCCAGCGGAAACGCTTTTGATCTGGCTCGTCGTCGGCGCCATCGCGGGCTGGCTCGCCGGCGTCATCGTCAAGGGCGGCGGTTTCGGCCTGATCGGCGACATCGTGGTCGGCATTCTCGGCGCCTTCGTCGGCGGCTGGCTGCTGCCGCAATTGGGCGTTCACATCGGCGTCGGCATCGTGTCGGTCGTCGCCAGCGCCACGCTGGGCGCGGTGGTGCTGTTGCTGGTCATCCGGCTGATACGCCGCCTCTGAGCGGCCCGCCCTTATCGGTCTTGCGTCGCGGCCCTTAAATCCCTATAAGCCGCGCCATCTCGCACGCTGAGTGGCTTTCGCAGGGTGTTCCTGTGTCGCCGTCCGGTGCCTCCGGCCCCAAAAGCCGAGGTAACTCATGCGTCTGGCCAACCGGTAAAGGAGACTGAAAACAATGGCTCTGCCAGATTTCACCATGCGCCAGCTGCTCGAATCGGGCGCCCATTTCGGCCACCGCCAGCAGCGCTGGAACCCGAAGATGGCGCCCTACATCTACGGCTCGCGCAACGACATCCACATCCTCGATCTCACCCAGACCGTGCCGCTGCTGCATACCGCCCTGGTCGCGCTGCGCGACATCGCCGCCGGCGGCGGGCGCATCCTGTTCGTGGGCACCAAGCGCCAGGCGTCGGATCCGGTGGCCGCGGCCGCCAAGCGCTGCGCCCAGTATTTCGTGAACCATCGCTGGCTCGGCGGCACGCTGACCAACTGGCAGACCGTGTCGAACTCGATCAAGCGCATGCGCCAGATCGAGGAGACGCTGTCTTCGGCCCAGTCCTCGGGCCTGAAGAAGAAGGAGCTGCTCGGCATGCTGCGCGAGCGCGACAAGCTCGACCGCTCGCTCGGCGGCATCAAGGAGATGGGCGGGCTGCCCAACATGCTGTTCGTGATCGACACCAACAAGGAAGCGATCGCGATCTCGGAAGCGCGCAAGCTCGGCATCCCCGTCACCGCCATCCTGGACTCGAACAGCGATCCGGACGGCATCGCCTATCCGATTCCGGGCAATGACGATGCGGCCCGCGCGCTGGCGCTCTATTGCGACCTCGCCGCCCGCGCCATCATCGACGGTCTCAGCCAGGGCCAGTCCGATTCCGGCATCGACACCGGCGCCGCCGAGGTGATTCCGGACCTGACGCCGGCGCCGGAAACCGCTGCCGCCGAAGCGACCGCCTGAATACGACAGAACGGAGCCGATAATGGCCAACATCACCGCACCGATGGTGAAGGACCTGCGCGACAAGACCGGCGCGGGCATGATGGACTGCAAGACCGCGCTCGCCGAGACCGGCGGCGACATGGAAGCCGCCATGGACTGGCTGCGCAAGAAGGGCATCACCAAGGCCGCGAAGAAGGCCGGCCGCGCTGCGGCAGAGGGCCTTGTCGGCGTCGCCACGGGCGGCCATGTCGGCGCCCTGGTCGAGGTCAATGCCGAGACCGATTTCGTCGCCCGCAACGACGAGTTCAAGGACTTCGTCAAGACCGCCGCCAGGCTCGCGCTGGAAGAAGAGGGCGATCTCGACAGGCTGCTCGCCCGCGGCATGGGCGAGGCCAACGTGCAGCACACGCTGACCGAACTCGTCGCCAAGATCGGCGAGAACATGTCGGTGCGCCGCACCATCATGCTCGCCGTCGATCCCGGCGTCGTGTCGGCCTATGTCCACAACGCCTCGTCGCCGGAGCTCGGCAAGATCGGCGTGCTCGTGGCGCTCAAATCCACCGCCGACAAGGACAAGCTGAACGCGCTGGGCCGGCAGATCGCCATGCACGTCGCCGCCGCCTCGCCCCTGGCGCTGACGCCCGCCCATCTCGATCCGGCCGTCGTCGCCAAGGAGCGCGACATCCAGGCCGAGCTTGCGCGCCAGTCCGGCAAGCCGGAAAACGTCATCGAGAAGATGCTCGAAGGCCGCATGCGCAAATTCTACGAGGAGACGGTCCTGCTGCAGCAGACCTTCGTCATCGACGGAGAGACCCGCATCGAGAAAGTGCTGGAGAAGGCGTCGAAGGAGCTCGGCGCCCCCGTCGCCATCGAGGGCTTCGTCCGCTTCCAGGTGGGCGAGGGCATCGAGAAGACCGAGAGTGACTTCGCCGACGAAGTGGCGAAGATGAGCGGCACGAAGAAGGACGGCGACAAGACCGACGACTGAACCTCGGTGTCATGGTCCGCGAATGCTGGCCGTGACATGCTTGGTTAGGATCGCCCAGGAGAACGGACCGCCCATGCCCACGCCGCCGAAATATCGCCGGGTTCTGCTGAAAGTTTCCGGCGAGGCGTTGATGGGAGAGGCGCCCTACGGCATCGATGTCGCGACCGTCGATCGCATCGCCGCCGACGTGGAGCAGGCGATTCGCGGCGGCAGCCAGATCTGCATGGTGATCGGCGGCGGCAATATCTTCCGCGGCCTCTCGGGCGCCGCCAAGGGCATCGATCGGGCGACCGCGGACTATATGGGCATGCTGGCGACCGTCATGAACGCGCTGGCGATGCAGGCGGCGCTGGAGCGACTGGACATTCCCACCCGCGTCCAGTCCGCCATCCCAATGAGCACGGTCTGCGAGCCCTATGTCCGCCGCCGGGCGATGCGCCATCTCGAAAAGGGCCGGGTCGTGATCTTCGCGGCGGGAACCGGCAACCCGTTCTTCACCACCGACACCGCCGCCGCCCTGCGCGCCGCCGAGATGAACTGCGACGCGATGATGAAGGCGACGCAAGTTGACGGCGTCTACAGTGCTGATCCCAAGAAAGTCGCCGACGCCGAACGTTACGATTTTCTCAGCTATCACGAGGTGTTGTCGCGCGACCTCCAGGTCATGGACGCCTCGGCGATCAGCCTGTCCCGCGAAAATAAGATTCCGATTATCGTGTTCTCGATCCATGATCGCGGCTCGCTCGCCTTGGTGCTCAAAGGCCAGGGTCGCGCGACGATCATTGAGGACCGGACCTGACCTTCCGTCGGGCCGCATAATTCTGGGCGCATATCATGGCGAACGAAACCTACAGCAAAGCCGAACTCGACCGCCGCATGACCGGCGCGATCGAAACCCTCAAGAAGGAATTCTCGGGCCTGCGAACCGGCCGCGCCAGCCCGGCGCTGCTCGATCCGGTCCGGGTCGAGGCCTATGGCAACCTGGTTCCCGTTAACCAGGTCGGCAACATCTCGACCCCGGAACCGCGCATGATCACGGTCCAGGTGTGGGACAAGGGACTGGCCAAGGCGGTCGATAAGGCGATTCGGGACGCCAATCTGGGTCTCAATCCCCAGATGGACGGCCAGCTTTTGCGCATTCCCTTACCCGAACTTAACCAGGAGCGGCGCAAGGAACTCGCCAAGCTTGCCTCGAAATATGCCGAGGCTGCCCGCGTCGCGGTCCGCAATGTGCGCCGCGACGGCATGGACCTGCTCAAGCGCCTCGAAAAAGACCACAAGATCGGCCAGGACGAACACCATAAGCACGGCGACGAATTGCAGAAGGTCACCGACGCGCACATAAAGGAAATCGACTCCGCGCTGCACGGCAAGGAGCAGGAAATCATGCAGGTCTGACGGACCTGCGCCGCGAGGTAGGAATGGCGCCTGGGCGCGAAACGCCGACAGTTCTTCCCCGCCACGTCGCGATCATCATGGACCGCAACGGACGGTGGGCGACGCGGCGCCGGCTG
>DASWOE010000305.1:0-9679 GCA_036398875.1 Rhizomicrobium sp. | reverse complement strand
GCCGGGGCGGCACCGCCGGGCGCGGCCATCGTCGGCTCGGGCGGCGGGGTCTGGGCGAGAGCCTGGCTAGCGCCGAGACCCGACATCAGGACGAAGGCGGCTGCGATCGTCAGGTTCTTCAAGATCATTTTCGTCTTACTCCGTTGACATTGAGATACCGGCTCCCGGGGCGATGCCGGGCGATCGGCGATGCTATTTCGGCACTTTCCATTGAATGTTCAAAGCAGTCTCGGTTTCCATCGGCTGACCCTGCGGATTGGTTGCAGGGGTCCAGTGCCAACGCACAATGCAGGAAAGCGTGGCCTGATCGAGCCGATCGAAGCCGCTGGGCTTGGTGATGCTGGCATTGGTCACGTCACCCTCCGCGGTGATCGTGAAGCGGACCTGGGTCACGCCCTCCTCGTTGAGCTTGAGCGACAGCGACCGATACAGATCCGTGCAGCTGCGGCGCGAGCCCCGGGGGGTGGCGCGGGTCCCGACGGCCGGCGGCTGCGGCGGCGGCGCCGGCGGCGTCGGGACGGTCGATTGCGTGGTGATCGCCGTGGTCGCCGGCGCGTCCGACGCGATGCTGATGTCCGGCGGCGGCACGAAGGGCGGCGGCGGCTTGGCCAGATCCGGCGGCGGCGGCGGCGGCGGCTTCACCACATCCTTCGGCTGCACCACTTCGGCCTTCAATTCTTCCGGCAGCTTTTCGATCAAACCGGATTTGAGGCCGGCGATCAGCGCGAAGGCGAGGCCGACGTGAATCGCACCGACGACGATCAGGCTTACCGATCGCGTGCTGGTGGATTCGACCGCGGTGGGGATGTGCGCTCTTAAATCGTGTTCTGGCTGTTCCATGGATCTTCCGTCGCCTACACAAAACTAATCCCGGCGCAGTGGCACCGGGATTGGCGGATTTGGGCCAAAGTACGCGTCCCCCTCCCGGCACCAGTTACGACCCGGTGCTCTCTTTTTCTTAAAGCCAACGTAATCACGGTTCGCAAGGGGGGTCTAGTCTTTCGATTTGGTAAACGCAACTTCGTGATGGCGGTAGTTAATTCCGACGCGCCACACCGTCGGTTCCAACGAACCAGCCCGTGCAACCATCGTCGCGTCCGATACCCGCGACAGATGCGTGACACAAGCCAAACCGCGGAATTCCGCGGACGCCTTGGCCGTCGCTTCATATCGCAAGCAGGTTATCTCCAAGCAGCTTTGGAGAGATATCCGGATGCGGCTAATCGTTCCACTGCAGCTTCCTAGGCGCAACATTCCCATCGCAAGGTGGCGAAATTGCGCCTCTCGCGCTGCAGCAAAACCGTTCGAATCGATCCGGGCGCGGACCGGATCGCGCACCACGCGGCTTGCGAGCGGCAATTTCGTTGGCAACATAGGCGATTAAACCTACCTTCGCGAACAACGCCCCGGAGAGAGAGAAACATGCGCTATCTGCACACCATGGTTCGCGTCGGCGATCTCGACGCCGCGCTGGATTTTTATTGCGCCAAGCTGGGGCTGAAGGAGTTGCGTCGTTTCGACAATAAGATGGGCCGTTTCACGCTGGTTTTTTTGGCGGCGCCCGAGGATGCCGAAAAAGGCAGCGATGACGGCGTGCCGATGGTCGAGCTGACTCACAATTGGGACGAGAAAGAATATTCCGGCGGGCGGAATTTCGGGCATCTCGCCTATCGCGTCGGCGATATTTACGCCGTTTGCCGCCGATTGATGGAGGGCGGCGTGACCATCAACCGTCCGCCGCGCGACGGCAACATGGCCTTCGTGCGTTCGCCCGACGGCATTTCCATCGAGTTGCTGCAGGAAGGCGCGCCGCTGCCGCCGCAGGAGCCTTGGACCTCGATGCCGAATGTCGGCAACTGGTAGATGGCGGCGCCATGAACTTCGCCAGCGACAACCACTACGGCGCCTCGGCCGAAATCCTGCGCGCCGTGGCCGCGATCGGCCAGGCGCCGGCCCCCGCCTATGGCGACGATCCCGTCACCGCGCGCGTCGCCCGGCGCCTGGGCGAGGTCTTCGAGCGCAAGGTCGCGGTGTTTCCCGTCATCAACGGCACGACCGCCAATGCGCTGGCGTTGGCGACCTGCACCCCGCCGCACGGCGCCATCCTGTGCCACGCCGAGGCGCATATCGCGGTCGATGAATGCGGCGCGCCGGAGTTCTTCACCCATGGCGCCAAGCTCGTGCCGATCGAAGGCGACGACGCCAAGCTGACGCCGGGCGCCGTCGAGGCTGCGTTGCGGCACTTCCAGAAAGGCTTCGTGCATCATGCCCAGCCGGCCGCGATCAGCCTGACCCAGGCGACCGAGCTGGGCACGGCCTACACGCCGGACGAGATCGCGGCGATCGGGACGGTCGCGCGCGCGCACGACATGGCGCTGCATATGGACGGGGCGCGCTTCGCCAATGCGCTGGTGGGCCTCGGCTGCACGCCCGCCGAGCTCACCTGGAAGAGCGGCGTCGACGTGCTGTCGTTCGGCGCGACCAAGAACGGCGCCCTGGCGGCCGAGGCGGTGATCTTCTTCGATCCCGGCGCGGCGGCCGATTTCGTCTACCGGCGCAAGAAGTCGGGCCATCTGCTGTCGAAGATGCGGTTCGTCTCGGCGCAGCTCGACGCCTATCTGGCGGACGGGCTGTGGCTTGCCAATGCGCGCCGCGCCAACGGCCAGGCCCAGCGCCTGGCGCAGGGCCTGGCGCGGGCCGGAACGATCGCCATCGCCCACCCGGTCGCGGCCAATGCGGTCTTCGCGCGCATGCCCAAGGCGCTGGCCGACAGGCTGCGGGCGGCGGGGGCGGTGTTCTATGACTGGGGCGCGCCGGCCGCCGACGGCACGGTGCTGGCGCGGCTGATGCTCTCCTTCGCCACCCCGGACGAGGACGTGGCGAAATTCGTGGAGACGGCGATTTCACCCGCCCCTTGAGGGCGGGCCGAGCCCCCTAGATCCGTCCCAGCAGCGTGAAGGTGCCGACCTGCTCGGTCGCGTTGTGCGAGCCGCGCACGAAGTCGTAGTTGAGGCCGATGGTCCAGCTCTCGGTCGTGGCGTTGAGCGAGGCGCCGAGCACGACGTTGCCGCGCGACGGATCGGGCCCCTGCAGCGTGAACTCGTTGCCGTTCTGGTCGCCGCTGAGATTGGGATTGGTGTCGGCAAACGCCGCCTTCAGCTTCTCCGGATCGGCGAGGAGGTCGAAGCGATAGCCCAGCCGCGCCGCCGGCTGCAGGAAGAAATCGCCGACCGAGACGCTGGTGCGGAATTCGTTGCCCAGGAAGACGCGCAGCGAATTGGCGTAGTAGGGCTTGACGGTCAGGTTCATGCCGACGCCGCCATTGCTCTCGGTATAGCCTTCCTCGCGCATGGTCAGCCCGTCGATCGAGATCTGCGGTATCGCGGTGATCGGGCCGTATTTCATCGTCGCGCCCATCGTCATGCCCAGCGAGGCGAATTCGCCGGCATGCTTGTTGTCGGCTTCGCGGGTGAAGGTCGCCGAATTGGGGCTGCCCGGGATCGGAATGTCGAGCGAGAGGATGCGCTTGCCCTTCATGTTCGCGTAGCCGATATTGACCTGGCTGTCGAAGAACAGCGCGCGGCCGCGCCAGGTGCTGTAGCCGGTCAGCATGTACCAGAGCGAATTGGTCTTGTCGTTGCGGTCGCCGAGCGCGGCGACGTCGCCGGAATAGAAACTGAACGCCGCGCCGTACCAGCCGCCCGGCGAGCCTTCGTCGAGGCCGAGCGAGAAGCCGAAGCCGTGGTCCTTGAAGCCATCGACCGGGCCGGAATTGATCACGCCGGCCTTCACCGGCACGGTGCCGCCATGGGTGCTCATATACTGGCCGTATTCGTTGCCCCACAGCGTCAGCTCGCCGGGCTCCTTGGCGAAGAGGCGCAGATTGCGCAGGCGGGCGCTGACGGCGCCGGTCGCCTGATCGGTGAGCGAGATGGCGATCGCCCGCTCGCCGCCCGAAACGTCGGGCGCGAAGGCGTCGTAGGCGGCCTGCGCCTGGGCCGGGGAATTGACGCCGGTGATGAGCGCCGCGCCGAGCTGGGGATCGTTGGCGACGGCCGCGTTGGCGAGCGGGAACATCGCCTTGGCATAGCCGGTCAGGCCCAGATCGGTCGCGGTTTTGACATCGACATGGATCTGAAGGAAGTCGTTCGCCGCCGTGTGGGTGAGCAGCACCGCCGCATCCTTGAACAGGAAGGGCCGCGTCGCGTCGCTGCCGACCGAGGCGTTGTAGCGGGCGAGGTCGGCGGTATCGATGCTGAGACCGCCAAGCGGCGTCGAGATCAGGTTGAAGGTGCCGCCGCTGCCGGTGAGCAGGCTGCCGAAGGCGACCGACAGATTGGTGCCCGAACCGAGCGTGACGGCGTGCGACGCCTGGATGACGGCGTTGGTGCCCGCGCCCTGCGACACGGTGAGGTCGAGCGTGCCGGCGCTGGAGGGCGTTCCGCCCATGACGATGAGGTCGCGCACCAGAAGCGCGGTGTTCGGGGTGGTGACGACGTTCTGCACGAACAGCGTGGCGTGCTGATCGACGGCGATGTCCAGATCGCCTTCCGAGGTGATGGTGCCGGCGACGTTGGAGAACTGCCCGACATGCAGCGTATCGACGCCGGTTCCGCTGGTGCCGAAATCGATCTTCCCGCCGCCCACCTGCGCGATCGCGGTGGATGACGGACCCTGGATGTTGAAGGTGTCGGCGCCCGAGCCGAACAGGACGTCGCCGATGACGTTGCCGCTGTCGTTGAAGGTGACGCCGGTGGAGTTCGCGGCGACGTTGACCGCGACGGTCTTGGCGGTGTTGCCGTTGGTCAGCGTCGAGGCGACCGCCGAGATGGTGCCGTTGTTGTTGATTTTCGTGAGCGAGCCGCTGTCGTCCTCGATGGCGATCGCGGTGAGCTGCACGTTTGCCAGGGACGGATCGGTGACCGCGGCGGTCGCCGCGATCGAGGCGCCGGTGTCGATGTCGATTTCCGGAATCTTGGCGCCGCCGACGCCGGAGACCGGCACGCCCTGGATCCAGACGGCGCGGGCGGTCCCGCCGACGGTGCCCGAGATGCTGGCGGCGATCGTGCCGGCCGAAGCGGCCCCGGCGGCCTGGGACGAGACCACGATTTTCGGAATATCGACGAAATTGTCGATCTCGAACGCCGTCGCGACGACGCCGCTCGACGACGATCCCTGGGTGGCGCCGACGGCCTGCGCGGTGACCGCGCCCGAGGTCAGAAAGCCGCCGGTGAATTTGACATAGGTGTTCTGGTCCAGACCGCCGATGCGGATCGTGTGCGCCTCGTCATTGGGATTTTCGCCCAGCGCCGAAATGGTGCCGCGATTGATGAAGCTGTAGGCGCCGTTGACGGCATCGAGCGTATCCTGCCCGATCACCATATTGGTGCCGACACTGGTCGTCAGCGGCGCGATCTTGATGGTGGGCGCGGTCGAGGTCGCGCCGTTGGCGGCGATCACGCCGGCCACCGTCGTATCGGAGCCCGAGTTCGGACCGTTGTTGAGAATGCCGCCGGCAATGCCGTTCTGGATCACCAGCGCCGAGCCGGAATTGACGTTCTTCACATTGGGCGAGCGCAGGGCGATGCCGGCGACGCCGATCTGTCCGTTGTTGACGAAGCTGCCGATATCCGTCGCCGAAGCCGCCTTGATCGCGCCGGTGATCACGAAGCCCTGGGCGCCGTTGCCGGTGGCCGAATAGGTGGAACCGGGCGCGACGATCACGCTGCCCTTGATCGTTCCGGCGAGACTGGCGATCTCGACGCCAGTCGAGGTCGTCGAATTGGCCGAGGTCGGCGACAGGGTGAAGGTGCCGCCCAGCGTCAGATCGCCGTTCAGGGTCGTGCCGCTGTCGAACAAGATGCCGGTCGATTGATCGCCGACGATCGCGACCGAACCGACGGTCGCGGCACCGATGGCGATATTGCCGGTGAAGGAATTCGTGCCGGTCATGTGGAACCCGATCTTTCCGGTTCCAGATCCGCTCAGATCGATCGTGCCGGTCTGGGTGTAGGCGCCGGTGAGGTTCTTGGAGGTGGTGTCGAACAGCACCGCGACGGCGTTCGACTCGCCGCTGCCCGTCAACGTGCCGTTATTGGTGACGGTGTTGTTCGAATCGATGGTGATGAGCGGGTCGGTGGTCTTGAGGTTGATGCCGCCGCCGGCGTCGATCAGGACATCGGCAGCCGTGGTGGTCCCGCCGGCCGTGCTCGTCTTAACCACGGTGGTCTGGATCGTCTTGATCTCATCGACGGCAAAAGCCGGAGTCGAAAGCAACGCCGTGGCCGCAGCCGAAAGCATAAGAGCACGCTTGTTCAAGTCGAACCTCTTGTAACCGTGGCCAAAATTGGAATCCGAAGCGGGCTAGCCCGGGGCCCTGACCTCGTCTCTCCTCGCCAATCGCGGCGCACCCGCCCCCCGGAGGACCGACGCAGCGCCGCACCATAACCGATTTTCGGACAAGTCACCTACCCGCAGCGGGCCGATAAGGCAAATTTCTGCTTCTTAATCAGCTATTAGGCCCCGCGCGCCACACTGGCCTTCCCGCAGAGTTAATGCCGCAGAAGCGCGTCGTCCATGACAACCAACAGCCGCACCAGCTTTGCCAGACTGAGCCAGAAAGAGGCTTCGGCCGCCGCCGCGCGGCACGAACTGCTCTATTCCGGCCGCATGGGCGGCGCCCGCGCCGTGTTCGCGTTCACGGATTTGTCAGGTCTGGACCTGTCGGGGCGCAACCTCGCCGACGCGGATTTCACCGGCGCGGTCCTGGAGGAAACCAACCTGTCCGGCGCGCGCCTGGATTCGTCGAGCTTTTTCGGCGCCGATCTGCGCCGGGCCAATCTGAGCCATGCGAGCGTGCGGCGCGCCGACCTGCGCGGCGCCTGCCTGAAGGGCGCCAACATGATCAGCGCCGACCTGTTCGAGGCCGATCTGCGCGAGGGAACCATCGCGGAGAAGGACAAATACGGGAACCTGCGCATCCTGCAGCACGATGTGGGCCCGTCGGAGATGCCGACGGCGCTGATGCAATCGGCCAATCTGGAGCGCGCCAAGATGTCGGGCGCGATCGCGGTGCAGGCCGACTTCACCGACGCGATCATGAAGGGCTGCCGGCTGGTGCGCGCCAATCTGCGCCAGGCCCGGCTGACCGGCGCCAATCTGGAGAACGCGGACCTGTCGGGCTGCAATCTGACGGGCGCGGATCTGAACGGCGCGATCCTGGTCGGCTGCCGTCTCGATTTCGCGGTGACGGCGGGCGCCGATTTCAGCGGGACGCTGACCGAACAGGCGATGGGCAGGCTGCCCGGCGAGCTGGCGGTGCCGATCGAGGAACTGCTCGACGGCCATGCGCGCTGGGTGGAAAGCGACGGCCGCGAAGGCAAGCCCGCCGATCTCTCCAACATGGATTTGCGCGCCGTCAGTTCGCTCGGCCGGCGCCCGCTGACCGCGCTGATCGCGCCCGGTGCGCTGCTCTACGGCCTCAACCTCGAAGGCGCGTCGCTGCAAGGCTCCAATCTCGCCGGCGCCGATCTGCGTTCGGCCAAGCTCGGCGGCGCCGATCTGCGCGGCGTGAACTTCGTCGGGGCGCGGCTGGCCCATGCCGAGTTCCGCGACGCGCGGATCGGACCCTTGATGATCTCCGACGCGCGGCTGCTGCCGGCGCGGTTCGACCGCGCCAATGCCCGCTATGCCGATTTCCGCGGCGCCGACCTTCGGCGCGTGCGCTTCGGCGGCACCGATCTGTCCTATGCCAATCTGACCGACACCGACCTGCGCGATGCCGATCTTGCCGATGCCGACACGTCGGGCGCCAAGCTGCCGATGGTGTTCGCCGAGGCGCAGCCGCTCGCCGCCGCGCAGTGACGATCACTGCGCCGCGCTGGCCTGCGCCGAGGTGCGGCTGCGGATGAACTGGCCGAGCCGCTGCAGGCTGACCTTGGCTTCGGGCACGTGGCGGTTCGCCTGGAAGACGTGCTGCATGCCGTCATAGATCTCCACGCTCACCGGCACGCCGGCATCGGCGGCGCGGTCGCCCAGCCGCGAGGCGTCGTCGCGCAGCATTTCGAGGCTGCCGGCATGGACCATGATCGGCGGGAAGTCCTTGAAGTTCGCGAACACCGGCGAGGCATAGGGATCGGCCGGGTTGGTCTTCTTGAGATAATGGCGGGCGCTGATGAACAGCAGCTCCCAGTTCAGCGCATTGTCCGACTTGGCGTTCTGCAGCACCGACCAGCCGGAGAGCGACAGATCGGCCCAGGGCGACATCGCCGCGCAGCCGGCGGGCATCGCCAGATTGGCGTTGCGCGCGGCATGCAGCACCGAGAAGGCGAGGCCGCCGCCGGAGCCGTCGCCGGCCAGCACGACCTGCTGCGGCGAGACGTTCTTGGCGATCAGGTGGCGGTAGGCGTCGATGCCGTCGCGCACCGCGGCCGGAAAGGCGAATTCGGGCGCCAAACGATAGTCGAGCGCGAAGACGGTCGCCTCGCTCGCCTGGGCGAGGCGGGCGACCAGGGCGCGGTGGGTCTGCGGCGAGCCCGCGATATAGCCGCCGCCGTGGAAATACAGGACCAGCCGGTCGGGCGAGGAATTGGGCATGCGGATCCATTCGCCCTTCAGCGGCCCGATCTGGGCCGGCTCGAAGGTCGCCTCGCGCGGCGGGGCGCCGAAACGGTCGGAAAGATAGGCGTATTGCCGGCGCAGCTCGGCGATGTCCGTGTCGGCCGCCGCCCCCCGGGGGCGGCCCATCCGGCTCAGGCGATCGACGAAGGAACTCTGCCAGCTCGGCATTGCGGAACGCCATGAAAAAGAGGGGCCGGGTATCAGTAAACCCGATACCCGGCCCCTGTCATCCGATTAGAAAAACGTCGTTAAGACGCGGGCTTAGGCCGCCTTGGCCTGGCCCTCTATGGTCCGAAGCTCCGGCGCGTTGATCGCGATCTTGCGCGGCTTCTTCTCTTCCGGGACGACGCGCTCCAGATCGACATGGAGCAGGCCGTTCTCGAGCCCCGCGGCGCGGACCTCGACATGCTCGGCGAGCTGGAAGCGGCGCTCGAAGGCGCGCCCGGCGATGCCCTGGTGCAGGAAACCCTGCGGCTTGGCCGTCTCCTCGCGCTTGCCGGTGACCGTCAGCACGCCGTCGCGCACGTCGACGGACAGGTCCTTCTCGGCGAAGCCGGCAACCGCGACCGAGATGCGGTAGTGCGTCTCGTCGGTGCGCTCGATGTTGTAGGGGGGATAGCCGTTGCCGGCGTCGGCGGCCTGGTCCAGCATGTTGAACAGATGGTCGAAGCCGACGGTCGAACGGAAATAGGGGGTAAAGTCACGCATGTTCACAACCTCCTGAAAGCGTTGCAGTTTCAGGCCCCGTCCACCATGGACCGAGGCCGTGCTCAGTGCCGGACGCCGCGAGGGGCCGCCCGGCAAGCACTAGGTGGGAAGGACTGCCAAAGGCTTCAAGGGGCGCGGCGGGGAAGTTGCGGCGGCTCAACGCGCCGCTTCGCCGCCGTCAGGACCCCAGAAGATCACCCAGGCGGCGAAATCGGCCGAGAAATCCTCGAAGCGATGCTCGGCGCCCGCCTCGACGAACAGGACATCCAGCGGCCCGAAGGTCCGCCGGTCGCCGTTCTTGACGAACGTGCCGCTGCCCGAGGCGACGACATAGAGCTCATCCTGCTGGTGC
>DASWOE010000304.1:0-8322 GCA_036398875.1 Rhizomicrobium sp. | reverse complement strand
GTCTCGTTCGAGTTCCAAGTCGGCGCCGCGACGGAACCCGGCGATTGCCGATCCGGTCCGCGGCGCCTCCGCCACCGGCGCGGCCGCGCGCATGGCCGGCGTGGCGAAGAACCCGACGGATAGGATCGCGCATCGATCGATGCCGAATAGAGCACGCCGGGGCGAGGCTCGCCGGCATCCGTGCTGCTGCTCCCGGCGGCGGCGATCTGCATCACGCCGAAATGTCCGAGCGCGATCGCCTCGCCGCTGCCTGACGATGGGAAGGCTGTCCGGCGCCGGGCCTCAGTTCTCGATAATGCTCCAGCCCACATTGGCCAGGCCGATGTGGGACACGGTGGCGACGCTCTTGGCCGCAAGATCGGTCCAATACGTCGTTCCCACCGTCAGCGATGCCGTACAGGAGAGGGAGAAGGACCGATTGACGTTCGCCACCGAAGCCGGCGTTGCCTCCAGCGTGCTTTCCTGGGCGGCGCCGCTGCCACCGCTGAACGGCGTGCACAGCGTACCTGCGATGGACGCGCCGTTGGTCGGCGCCGTGCCGGTCCCGTAATAAATCTCGTGGATGATGCCGTCGCCTGCCGTTGCGCCGCTGGCGGCGACGATCGTGCCGAAGATCGTGATCTGAACCTTGCCAGAGTGCTGCGGCGTGAAGGTACAGTTTCCGCCCGAACAGATATTTGCCAGTCCCTGCATCGTGAAGGCCGCGGTGCTCCCCGGAGGCGTCGGGCTGGTCGCAAAACCTAGCCCGTTATATTTATGCCGCTCGGCTGCGCCGCCGTGTAGGCGAATGTCGCCCAGTTGTTTGCCGTGAGCGCGCTCATCAACCCGACATTGGGAAAATAGGGATTGGTGTAACCGCCGGGCGCGGTCAGCGCCGTCAGGTCGTTGTTGTTGGCGCGCCAGGTCGGCGTCCCGCCGGTCGTGTCGTAGGTGAAAAGCACGCCGCGGCCGGCGCCGAGGACGACGGTCGAGCCGCCCGCGAAGGTCGTCCCCGCGCCCGCCGTGATCGTGTCGTTGGCCGTCGCGTCGGCGTTGACGACAGAGACCTGCGTTCCGTTCGTCAAACCCGTCGCGGAGGAGACCGGGAACGTGTCCATCATCGCCGTTCCGGAATTGGATCGGCGTGTCTTCTTCCAGAGATCCGAGCCGCCAAACGTCTTGCTGGCACCCGTCGATGACGCTTCGTAGGGAGCGAGCTGCTCCAACGCGCCGGTTCCCGGATCGGCCACCGACGTCCCGGTGTTCTTGGTGACGACGTTGCCGAGCGCCTGGCTCGGCGCGAAGCCGTTCATCGTGAAGCAGCCCGTGGTGGCACCCGACGGGCGCACGTAAAAGACGCCGTCCGGCGTGCCGGCACAGGTCGCGACCCAGTTGCAGATCGCCGTGCCGGCGAGTCCGCCATAGGTGACCGATTGCAGCTGGATGCTGCCGAGCGCGCTACAGGACGGATCGCTGGCACAGCCGATCGAACCGGCGCTCGCGAAGGTGCCGATATAGGTCTGCGCAAGTGCGAGCGGCATGCCAAGCAGGCCGGCGAGCCCGCACAAACCGACCGCAACGGCAACGACAGGCTTTCGCGGAGCGACGATCATCATCCGCATCTTTCGTTGGATCACGTCCCATTGGCACGCGGTTCTCGCGCCCCGCACCGAACCGCGATGCGGCGGGCAGACGATCCAAACGAGAAACGCACCAGCATCCTGCCCGGTCACACAGGGGCGGAAGGAGCGCTGGAAAACTCATTCGCCCGCAGGCTAGCGGACCGGCGGCAGAGCAACAATCCGCTCGGCCGCTTTTTTCGGCATGCAACGCAATTGCGTGCATGCCGTGCCACCGGCGCGGGTGCTTTTACGGCTTGAACTTCGGCGGGATGGCGGCGACGTCTTGCGGCGTCAGCTCCGTCATCTTGCTGACGATGCACGCGCCGACGATGCCGCCGCCGCCACCGCTCTGGCCGAGCTTGATGTCCCAATCGACCGGATGGCAGATCAGGTTCGAGCCGGTGACCGTGGTGATCAGATGCGTGTCCGGCCACAGCAGGGCCGGGCAGCTGTTGCCGAGGTCGAGGCGGAAATAGCGCTGAAGACCGACGCGGACATAGATGGTCTTCGCATCGGGCGCCTTCCAACCCTGAAATTCGCTCGAATAGAAACAGCCATTGCCGGCGGCAAAAGACGCCGAGGGCCAGGCGATGGAAACGACGAGGGCGGCAAGCGCCGCCAATTTTCCGGCTTTCATCCGATACTTCTCCCGATCGGCTTGGGCGACATTCGCCCGCCGCAAAGACAACTATACTCCCGGTGCCGCCGCCAAGTGCGGACGTTGACGCCCGGTCACGCACTTGTTAGCACTCGGCGAACAACGGGTCTTGCTTGAAACTGCTACTGTTAAGTCTTTCCGGACGTGCTTTACACCGTCCGCCGATCTGGCTGATGCGGCAGGCCGGCCGGTATCTGCCCGAATACCGCGCGCTGCGTGCGCATGCGAAAAACTTCATCGCCTTCTGCCTGGACCCCGAACTGGCGGTCGAAGTGACCTTGCAGCCGGTCCGCCGCTTCGGCCTGGACGCCGCGATCCTGTTCGCCGACATCCTGCTGGTACCGCATGCGCTGGGACAGGCCGTCGGCTTCGTCGAGGGCGAGGGCCCGCGACTGGAGCCGATCCGCGACGCAGCGGCGCTGGCGCAGCTGTCCGAGGCGCGGCTGGCGCAGACGCTGTCGCCCGTGATGGCGACGATCAAGGGCGTGCGCGCGGCACTGCCCGACGACGTGGCGCTGATCGGATTTGCCGGGGCGCCCTGGACGGTCGCCACCTATATGATCGAGGGCCAGGGCGGCACGGACTATGAGAACAGCCGGCGGATGATGTGGCGCGAGCCCAAGCTGTTCGCCGCGCTGATCGACAGGCTGGTCGATGCGACCTCGTCCTATCTGATCGCCCAGGCCGATGCCGGGGCGGAGGTGCTGCAATTGTTCGACACCTGGGCCGGCAGCGTGCCGGCGCCGCTGTTCGAGAGCGCCGTCATCGCCCCGACCGCGCGGATCGTCCGGGCGGTGAAGGCCAAGCATCCCGCGCTTCCGATCATCGGCTTTCCCCGCGCCGCCGCGTCGCATCTGGGCCGCTATGCCGCCGGCACCGGCGTCGATGCGGTCGGCGTCGATCACTTCACCGCGCTGGATTTCGCGGCATCGGCGGTGCCGCCCGGCGTCGCCCTGCAGGGCAATCTCGATCCCATGCTGCTGCTGGCCGGCGGCGCGGCAATGGAGGCCGAGGCGCGCCGCATCGTCGAGGCGATGGCCGGGCGGCCGCACATCTTCAATCTCGGCCACGGCGTGCTGCAGCCGACGCCGCCCGACCACGTCGCCCGGCTAGTGGATATCGTCAAAGACCGGTAGCGGCCGGCGCCCCTCGCCCTCGCGCGGCACCAGCTTGCGGTAGAGGTGCCAGGTGGCGTGGCCGAGCACCGGCAGCACGACGACCAGACCCACGAACAGCGGCGCCGAACCGAGCACGAGGCCGGCCGCGACGATCAGTCCCCACAGCGCCATCGGCCCGGGATTGGCGAGGACCGCGCGCACCGAAGTGCGGATGGCGGTGTCGAGGCCGACGTCGCGATCCAGCAGCAGCGGGAAGGAGACGATGGCGACGGACATCGCGACGAGCGCGAAGACGAAGCCGACGCCCACGCCGACGATCATCATGTACTGGCCGCCGGGCGAGCGGAACACGTCCTGGAGGAATTGCGGGAGCGAGACGATCGGCTCGGGGCCGAAGGTCCACTGATAGATCTCCCACGCCGCCAGGAGCCAGGCGAGAAAGAGCGCGATCAGAAATCCGCCCAGCACCGCGATGGCGCCGACCGCCGGCGCGTTGAACACGTCGAAGGCGTTGCTCCAGCGCACCGCGATCCCGCGCTCGCGCTGGCGGCTCATCTCATAGAGGCCGATCGCCGCGAACGGCCCGACCAGGGCGAAGCCGGATGCCAGCGGAAAGAGCAGCGGCAGAAGATCCATGCCGAACGCCACCCGCGCCAGGACGAGGCCGACCACGGTGTAGACGAGGCCGATGAAAAGCACGTCGGTGCGATAGGCCTCGAAATCGTCGAAGCCGGCGCGCAGCGCATCGCGCAAATCCGAGAAGCCGATCCTGCGCACCGCGGGAAGCGGCGAATGCGCCGTCTCCTGGATGTGATGCAGCGAACGGCCGGCCGAGGCCATGGCGTGGGCGGCTTCGACGAATTGCGCGCCGGTCCATTCGATGGGGTTCTTGATGGTCATAGGCGATCCTCCCGAACAGCGTTGTCCGAGGGTTCGTGAATCGCATGCGCGGCCTGGCGGCCTTATCTGCCGTCGGTCGCGAGCGGTCCCGCAACCTTCGATGGCGTGATCCTACACCCTTTGCCGTGCCGAGGCAGCGGCCCGGCCTCACATGACCGCGAATATCGACGCGCGGGGGGATGGAACCCGCCCATCCCCGCCGCCGGACAGGCTAATTGCCCTGGGCCAGCACGGAGACGTCGTTCCACGCCTCCCATTCCGCCAGACGCCGCGCATATTCGGCGCGGGCCATCGGTAGCCCGCCGGTGCCGAAGAAGACGCGCAGCGGCGGCTCTGCGGCATCGACGATCCGGAACAGCGCCGCGGCCGTCGCCTTGGGATCGCCGGGCTTGGAGGCGCCGCGGATGGCGCCGATCGCGGCGCGGGCGCCGTCATAGGCGGAAAGCGGCTCGGCGCGATGGGCCGAAGTGGTCCCCCATTCGGTCGCGAAGCCGCCGGGCTCGACGATGGTCACATTGATGCCCAGGCTCTTCACCTCGGCCGCCAGCGCCTGGCTGAAGCCTTCGAGGCCCCATTTGGAGGCGTGGTAGAGCCCGACCGTCGGGAAGGCCCCCACGCCGCCGATGGAGGATATCTGGACGATATGGCCGGATTTCTGCGCCCGCATGATCGGCAGCACGGCCTGGCTGACCCACAGGGCGCCGAACAGATTGGTCTCGATCTGGGCGCGGGCTTCCGCCTCATTGACCTCCTCGATCGCGCCGAACAATCCATAACCCGCATTGTTCACCGCGATGTCGATCCGGCCGAACCGGGCCTGCGCCGCGGCGACCGCGGCAAGGACCGCCGCCCGGTCGCCGACATCGAGCTTCAGCGGCAGCAGCCGGTCGCCGTATTCCGCCGCCAGGGCGTCGAGCGAGCCGATATTGCGCGCCGCCGCCGCGACCGTGTCGCCGCGCGCCAGCGCCGCCTGCGTCCAGACATGGCCGAAGCCCTTGGACGCGCCGGTGATGAACCAAACCTTGTCGGACATTATCTTTGCCTTCCATACAGGAAACGGAGGAGCCCCGCTTCGAACAGCAGATGGCGCCGGGGCGCCTGCTGCACCTAGTCATGGACGGTCCGCGCTACAAGCGGCGCTGCCTACTCCGCCGCGAGGGTGACCGCGCCGCTGCGTTCCTTGAAATTGATCGCCTGGAGGTAGCGGATGCCTTCCTCTGCGATGTCGTCGCCGACCGTGCGCGTGCCCTCGGCCCCGAGCTCGTCCATATCGACATAGGCCGCATAGAAGCCGCGCGTGCGCCCGGTGATCAGGCCGGCATTGAGCAGCGTCTTGATCAGGACGCGGAAGATGTTGGTCTGGCTCCTGTAGCGTTTGGCCGGATCGCGGCCGCGGCGCCGCGCGACGATGTCTTCGATGACCCGCTGCGGATCCAGGCCAAAGGCGCCGAAGATCATGGGCATCTGCTCGGGCGAGCCGTTGTTGAAGAACAGCGACTGGGCGCAATGCGCGGCCCAGTCCTCGACCAGATTGCGCTCGGCCTCGGTGAGCCTGGGGATGGTCCGGTCGGCCCAGATCTTGCCGAATTTGTGGTGGAAGGCCTCGTCCGTCATCACCAGCTGCAGCAGCTTGCGGGCCAGCGGATCGCGATTGTACCGGAAGCCATGCGCGAAGGCGCCCATGGCGAGCCCCTCGACCAGCATCTGCATGCCGATGATCTTCTTGTAGACCGCGGGGCTGTCGATGATCTCGATCAGCAGCGCCTTCAGCGCCGCGCCGCAGGGCGTGGGGCGGCCCCAGCGGGCCTTGATGTATCTGGCGAAGGCGGTGACGTGGCGCGCCTCTTCGCGGGTCTGGTTGGCGGCATATTCCTGGGCGCCCTGGTCCTTCAGAACATGGCAGAGAGAGGCGGAGAGGTTCAGGGCGCCCTGCTCCCCGTGCAGGATGGACGAGAAATTCCAAAGCTGCATGTGGTTGATGAAGCGGATGCGCTCCTTCGGATCGCCGAGCGTCTCGGAGACGTAGGGCAGGCGCAGAAGCGGCACCTGGTCCTCCGGCATCATGGCGGTGTTTTCGAGATCGAAGGGCTCCTCGAAATCGATGTACTTCCTGTCGAGCGGGTCCCAGAAGTGGTCGTGGGTGGCGCTGATGATCTTGTCGAAGGCGCTCGAGCGCTGCTCGTAGCGGTCGAGCTCGATCATCGATTCGAAATCGTTCGGCGCCACGGCGCCGTACATCTGGTCCTTGGTGATGTTGATGTCGCTCATCGCTTCGCTCCCGGCGCCGCGCGGATTCTAGTTCCGCTTCGGTATTACAACATGAAAATGTTCATATCCCTTAACGAAGGTGGAATAGGTGCGTTTCGGCTCGGCGACCTGCTCAATCGCCGGAAACCGCTTGAAGATTTCCTCCCAGATGATCTGGAGCTGCAGCTCCGCCAGGCGGTTGCCGACGCAGCGGTGGATGCCGAAGCCGAAGGAGATGTGGCGGCGCGGATTTTCGCGATCGACGATGTAGTCGTTCGGCCGCTCGATCACCTCCTCGTCGCGGTTGCCCGAGACGTACCACATGACGACCTTGTCGCCCTTCTTGATGTGCTTGCCCTGGAATTCGTAGTCGCAGAGCGCGGTGCGCCGCATATGGGCCAGCGGCGTCTGCCAGCGGATGGTCTCCGACACCATGGACGGAATGAGCGCGGGGTTCTCGCGCAGCTTGCGGTACTGGTCGGGATTCTGGTTCAGCGCCAGCACGCTGCCGGTGATGGTGTTGCGCGTGGTGTCGTTGCCGCCGACGGTGAGCAGCACGATGTTGCCGAAATATTCGCGCGGCTCCATGTTCCGCGTCGCCGGATTGTGCGCGAGCATGGAGATCAGATCGCCCTTCACCTCGCTCGCATTCACCCGCTGGTTCCACAGCTCGGTGAAATAGGCGTGGTATTCCTGGAGCACCGCCAGTTTCTGGTCGAAGGTGTCGATGATGCCGTGGCCCGGCACGGCCGTCACGACGTCGGACCAGTAGGTGAGCTTGCGCCGCTCCTCGAACGGAAAATCGAACAGCGTCGCCAGGGTCATGGTCGTCAGTTCGATCGAGACCTTGTCGACCCAGTCGAACGGCTCGCCGATCGGCAGCGAATCGAGAATCTTGCCGGCGCGCTCGCGGATGATGGGGCCCAAATATTCCAGGTTCGCCGGCGACACGACCGGCGTGACGACCTTGCGCTGGATGTCGTGGCGCGGCGGGTCCATCGCGATGAACATGGGCAGCGGCTCGAAATTGGCCTGCCCGCCGCCGATGGTGATGCCGCCATGCGAGAAGTCGGACGAGAACACCTGGTGGTTCGTGTCCACCGCCATGATGTCGTTGTATTTGGTGATCGACCAATAGGGACCGAACTCGCTGTCCGCGGTGTAATGGACCGGGTCTTCCTTCCTGAGGCGCTCGAAATAGGGCCACATCGTATCGGTCTGGAACAGGATGCCCTGCGCCGGATTGACCTGGTCGAGCGGCAGCGCATAGGCCGCGTCGCGCGCCTCTTCGAGATTGCCTTTGACCGCGATGTTCATGGCGAGCCTCCGTTGCGGGATTTTTCTAGTGCTGGCTTTTCGGCATGCGGACGATCAAGCCGTCCAGTTCCGGCGCGACCTTGATCTGGCAGGAGAGCCGGCTGTTCGGCGCGATCTCCGGCGCGAAGTCGAGCATGGTCTCCTCCATGTCGGACTTGGGCGGGATCTTCGCCTCGAACGCCGGATCGACGAAGACGTGGCAGGTCGCGCAGGCGCAAGCGCCGCCGCAATCGGCATCGATGCCGGGAATGAGATTCTTCACCGCGCCTTCCATGACGCTCCAGCCGGCCGGGACCTCGACCTCATGTTCCTTGCCGCTGTGCTCGATGTATTTGATCTTGGGCATCAGCCGTTTCTCGTGTGTCGTCAATTGTCGATCAGCGATCGCAGCAGCGCGGCCGTGCGTTCGATGAAGGCGTCGCGCTCTTCGCCCGCCAGCGGCTCGTCGCGGACCAGGCGCTCGACCAGCAGGCCGATGAAG
>DASWOE010000303.1:0-2643 GCA_036398875.1 Rhizomicrobium sp. | reverse complement strand
CGCGGTGCAGATCGGCGAGCCCAAACGCGTCATCGTGATGGACCTCGACCAGCGCGACGGCAAGAAGAACCCGCGCCATTTCGTCAATCCGGTGATCACCTGGCGCTCCGACGAACTCGCGACCTTCGAGGAAGGCTGCCTCTCGGTTCCCGAGATCTGGGAAGACGTCGAGCGCGCCGCCCGCATCAAGGCCGAATATCTCGACCGCGACGGCAAGAAACACGTGCTGGAAGCCGACGGCCTCCTCGCCACCTGCCTCCAGCACGAGATGGATCATCTCGAAGGCGTACTCTTCATCGACCATCTGTCGAAGCTGAAGCGCTCGATGCTCCTGCGCAAACTGCAGAAGACCAAGCGCCTGAAGGACACGGGCTGATGCCCCGCGCGCATACCTCCCCCAAAGGGGGAGGTCGAAAAATCGCCTGGCGATTTTTCGGGAGGGGTCGGCCGCAATGACCCTCCGCCTCGCCTTCCTCGGCACCCCGGACTTCGCCGTCCCCACCCTCGCCGAGCTGATCGGGCAGGGCCACGACATCGCCTGCGTCTATTCCCAGCCGCCGCGCCCCAAGGGCAGGGGCCTCGGCCTCGAACCCTCGCCGGTCCACGCGCTGGCGCTGGCGCACAAGATCCCCGTCCGCACGCCGGCCACCCTGCGCGATGCCGCGCAGCAGGCGCTGTTCGCCGCGCTCGATCTCGATGCGGCCGTGGTCGTCGCCTACGGATTGATCCTGCCCAAGCCGATCCTCGCTGCGCCCCGGCTCGGCTGCTTCAACCTGCACGGCTCGCTCTTGCCGCGCTGGCGCGGCGCCGCGCCGATCCAGCGCGCCATCATGGCGGGCGATGCGCAAACCGGCGTGATGTCGATGCGGATGGAGGCCGGCCTCGACACCGGCCCCGTGCTGATGGCCGAGCGCACGCCGATCGGCCGCAAGACCTATGGCGCACTCCACGACGAACTCGCCCGTCTCGGCGCCGACCTCATGGCGCGCACGCTCGGCGCGCTCGAGCGCGGCACCGCCACCGAGACGCCGCAGCCGCCGGATGGCGTCACTTACGCCAAAAAGATCGAGAAGGAAGAAACCCGCATCGACTGGTCGAAGCCCGCGCGAGAGGTCGACTGCCACATCCGCGGCCTCGCGCCCGTTCCCGGCGCGTGGAGCGAGTTCAAGGGCGAGCGCATCAATGTCTTCGACTGCGAACCCGCGAGCGGCACCGGCGCGCACGGCACGCTCCTCGACGAGGCGTTGACCGTCGCGTGCGGCGAGGGCGCGCTCCGCCTCACCCGCCTGCAGCGCCCCGGAAAATCCGCGATGACCGCCACCGACCTGCTGCGCGGCTTTGCCTTGCCGCGCGGCGCGCAATTCGCCTGATGCCACGCTACCGCGTAACCCTCGAATATGACGGCGGCGCGCTCGTCGGCTGGCAGCGCCAGGACAACGGCGCCTCGGTCCAGGGCATCCTCGAAGACGCGCTGGAGAAGATTTCGGGCGAGCGCGTCACCGTCCACGGCGCCGGCCGCACCGATGCCGGCGTGCACGCGCTGGGGCAGGTCGCCCATTTCGATCTGGCGAAAGACTTCACCCCCCACAAAATCCGCGACGCGCTGAACCACTTCGCCCGGCCGCACGTCGCGGTGCTCGACGCCGCCGTCGCCGCACCGGATTTCCACGCCCGCTTCTCCGCCACGGCGCGACACTACCTCTTCCGCATCCTGACCCGCCGCCCGCCGCCGGTGCTGGAGCGCGGCAAGGTCTGGCATGTCGTCCACGATCTCGACGCCGAGGCGATGCATGCCGCCGCGCAGGTGCTGACCGGCTCGCACGACTTCACGACGTTCCGCGCCGCCGAGTGCCAGGCGAAGTCCCCGGTCAAGACGCTCGACCGCCTCGACGTGCGCCGCGCCGCCGACGAACTCCACATCGAGGCCTCGGCACGCTCCTTCCTGCACCATCAGGTGCGTTCGATGGTGGGCTCGCTCAAGCTCGTCGGCGAAGGCAAGTGGCGCGCCCGCGACCTGCGTGACGCGCTGGAAGCCCGCGACCGCGCACGCTGCGGCCCCGTCGCGCCATCCGAAGGGCTGTATCTCGTGCGGGTGGATTACTGAGCTGCATCCTTCGAGGCTCGCTTCGCTCGCACCTCAGGATGACGTATTTTATTTTGGCGTTCTTATTCGTCACGCTGCGGCGCCCGGCAAAGCCGGGCCTCGAAGCGTCCTCCGCAGTCACGCCTGCAGATCGACCAGCTCGACGCTGCCCGGATCGATCGGCTGGCCGAGGAATATCTCGCCCACCCGCGCGAAGCGGTCCGGCGCGTCGGTCGCCAGGAAGCGGTGCGCGCCTTCGCGGGCGGTGCTGAACAGGTCGCGTTCGCGCAGCCGCTGCTCGACCGCGATGGCCGTCGTCGCCGCGCTGTCGACCAGCGCGATGTCCGGCCCCACGACGCGCGCGATGGTCGCCTTCAGCGCGGGAAAATGGGTGCACCACAGGACCAGCGCCCTGGGCCGCGGCACGGCCGCCAGCACCGGCGCCAGATAGCGGCGCGCGATGGCCTCGGCGATGTCGCCGTCGACCAATCCTTCTTCGGCGATGGCCACGAACAGTGGGCAGGCCTGCTGGATCACCGGTACGTCGCGCGCATGGGCCT
>DASWOE010000302.1:0-9896 GCA_036398875.1 Rhizomicrobium sp. | reverse complement strand
TGCTGACCATCGGCACCGCGGTGGCGATCGGGCTGGAGCTCAACTTCGCCAATGTGATCGCGCTGCCGCTGCTGTTCGGCATCGGGGTGGCGTTCAACATCTATTTCGTGATGGCGTGGCGCAACGGCCAGACCAACCTCTTGCAGTCGAGCCTGACGCGGGCGGTGATCTTCAGCGCCGCGACGACGGCGAGCGGCTTCGGGAGCCTGTGGCTGTCGAGCCATCCGGGCACCGCGAGCATGGGCGAGCTGCTGATGATCTCGCTGTTCTGGACGCTGGGCACGACGCTGTTCTTCCTGCCGGCGCTGATGGGCAAGCCGCGGAAGGGCTGAACGGTTCCTCCGCCGCGAAGCGGGGGAGGATGCCTAGCGCAGCGCCTTGTCGGCGACCTGGTTGATCTTGGTCACCAGCGCCTGGGCGCCGCCGGACTTCACCGTCGCCGAATAGTCCGAGCGGTAGACCGAAAGCTGGCTGATCGCGCCGTCGAGCAGCACGTCGATGATCTTCCACGTCGAACCGAACTGGCGGACGCGGTAGATGAAGGGGATCGTCTGGTCCTTGGCCACCAGCTTGCTGGAAACGTAATGGTCGGTGCCGCGCACCGTCACGTTCGGATCGACGACGAATTTCTCGCCGTTGAAGCTGTCGAAATTGCCGGCATATTGCGCCGCCGTCATGCGGGCGAAGGCATCGGTCAGCGCCTTCTGGTCGGCCGGGCTGGCGCCATCCCAGCCGGGACCGACGGCGTATTTGATCATGGTGGCGATATCGAACGTCTGCTCCACCACGGGTTTCAGCTTGGCATAGCGACCCTGGGCGCCGAGCGCCTTGCCGCCCTTCATCGCGTCGAGCAGCGTGTCGTAGAAGCTCTGCACCGTCGCGACCGCGGGATCGGGGGACTGCGCGGCGGCCGGCAGCGCGGCCGCGCACAGCAACGCGATCAGGGCAAGAATGCGGGCGGCGGCAAATCTCATCACAATCTCCATGGACGCTTGCGCATTCGGCAACGCCCTTTCAACCGAAGCGGCGAAAAATAGTTCCCGCGAGCGCCGCTGTCATCCCCGGCCGGGCGCCGCGTCGGCAACGCCACGGGAAGGGAGCACAGCGGATGGTTACATGTCGGGTGCTGAATGGGAGATGAATTGGAGCCGCGCCGTCAAGAGCGTGCGTGCCGCCGCACCCGGATCCCCTTCCCTCGCCGCGCTTGGCGCGGCGCGCCGGGGATGACGGGCCGTGCGGCATCAGCCCCGCGCCTGGGCCTTTTTCACGAAATGGGTCGAGACGATCCGGGCGATGTCGGACGCGGCGAGGCCGGCGGTCTCGTATTGCCTTTCGGGACTGTCATGTTCCTGGAACAGGTCGGGCAGCGTCATGGTGCGGATGTCGAAGCCGGGGCGCAAAAGGCCCTCATTGGCGATGAAATGCAGCACCTGGGCGCCGAAGCCGCCGGTCGAGCCTTCCTCCACCGTCACCAGCATGCCGTGATGGCGCACCAGGCGGCGGACCAGATCGGTGTCGATCGGCTTGGCGAAGCGGGCATCGGCGACGGTGCAGGAGATGCCCTTCTGCGCCAGCTGGTCGGCGGCGGCGAGCGCGGCACCGAGCCGGGTGCCGAGCGACAGGATCGCGACCTCCTTGCCGTCGCGCACCACCCGGCCCTTGCCGATGGGCAGGACCTGGCCGCGCTCCGGCAGCGCCGCGCCGGTGCCTTCGCCGCGCGGATAGCGCAGGGCGATGGGACCGCTGTCGTGCGCGGCGGCGGTGGCCGTCATGTGCATGAGCTCGGCTTCGTCCGACGGCGCCATCACCACGAAATTGGGCAGGCAGCACAGATAGGCCAGATCGAAGGCGCCGGCATGGGTCGCGCCGTCGGCGCCGACCAGCCCGGCGCGGTCCAGCGCGAAGCGCACGGGAAGATTCTGGATCGCGACGTCGTGCACCACCTGGTCGTAGGCGCGCTGCAGGAAGGTCGAGTAGATCACGGCGAAGGGCCTGAGGCCTTCCGTCGCCAGGCCGGCGGCGAAGGTGACCGCGTGCTGCTCGGCGATGCCGACGTCGAAGGTGCGGCCCGGGAACGCCTTGCCGAAGCTGTCGAGGCCGGTGCCGGACGGCATGGCGGCGGTGATCGCCACCACCTTGGGATCGGCCTGCGCTTCGGCGATCAGCGCCTTGGCGAAGATTGCGGTGTAGGTCGGCGCCTTGGACGGCGATTTCTTCAGCGCGCCGGTGGCGACGTCGAAGCCGGTATTGGCATGGCCGCGGTCGGGCGCATTCTCGGCCGGCGCATAACCCTTGCCCTTGGCGGTGACGATGTGGAGCAGCACCGGTTCGGGAGCGCCGTCGCGGATCGCTTCCAGCGCCGCGACGAGCGCGAGCACGTCGTGGCCGTCGAGCGGGCCGATATGCGTCATGCCGAGCTTTTCGAACACCGTGTGCTCGCCCGAGCCGCGCGCCGCCAGATCGTTGAGATGGGCGTTGAGCGCGCCGGTCGCCGGCGCGATCGACATGTTGTTGTCGTTGAGCACGACCAGCAGGCGGCTCTTCAGCCAGCCGGCATTGTTGATCGCCTCATAGGCCATGCCGGCGCTCATCGCGCCGTCGCCGATCACGGCGATGACGTGATTGTCCTTGCCCAGAAGGTCGCGGCCGACGGCCATGCCGAGGCCGGCACTCACCGAGGTCGAGGAATGCGCCGCGCCGAACGGATCGTATTCGCTCTCGCTCCTGCGGGTGAAGCCGGAGAGGCCGCCGCCCTTGCGGATGGTGCGGATGCGCATCCGGCGGCCGGTGAGGATCTTGTGCGGATAGGCCTGGTGGCCGACGTCCCAGATGACGCGGTCGTTCGGCGTGTCGAACACGTAATGCAGCGCGACGGTCAGCTCGACCACGCCGAGGCCGGCGCCGAAATGGCCGCCCGAGACGCTGACCGCATCGATCAGTTCGGCGCGCAGCTCGTCGGCGAATTGGCGCAATTGCGACTTGTCGAGCCGGCGCAGATCGGCGGGATAGACGACGGCGTCGAGCAGCGGGGTCCGTGATTCTTCCGACATCAGGATTCCCGGTCCAGGAGAAACAAGGGAAGCTCCACAAGTTCCGGCGCGGCGCTGCCATAGGGCGCCAATGTGGCGGCGGCGCGGCGGGCGAGCCGTTCGGCCTCGGCGCGCGCGCCTTCGATCCCCAGGATGGAGACGAGCGTGGCCTTGCCCTGGTCCTTGTCCTTGCCGACGGCCTTGCCGGTCTTCTCGGCCGACGAGGTCACGTCGAGCAGGTCGTCGGTGATCTGGAACACCAGGCCCATGTCGCGGGCATAGGCGCGCAGGCGGTCGCGATGCTCGTCCGACGCCTTGCCCAGGATCGGACCGGCCTCGCAGGAGAACTCGAAGAGCTGGCCGGTCTTCAGCCGCTGCAGCAGCACGACCTCGTCGGCGCCGAAGGTGCTCTGCGCCGCCTGCATGTCGATGATCTGGCCGCCGATCATGCCGTTGGCGCCGCCGGCCTCGGCCAGGCGCAGCACCAGGGCGCTGCGCACCTCGCCCGATTCGTGAGTCGCGGGGTGGGCGAGGATTTCGAAGGCGAGTGTCAAAAGCGCATCACCCGCCAGCACCGCCGTCATCTCGTCATAGGCGATATGCGTGGTCGGCCGGCCGCGGCGCAGGTCGTCGTCGTCCATGCAGGGCAGGTCGTCATGCACCAGCGAATAGGTGTGCAGCACCTCGATCGCCGCGCCGACGCGCGCCGCGCGGACGGGATCGACGCCGAACAGCTTCGCGGCGTTCAGGACCAGGAAGGGCCGCAGGCGCTTGCCGCCGGCGAAGGTGGCGTAGCGCATGGCTTCGTGGACGCGAGCGTGCAGGCCGTGCGGCTTCGGCAGAACCCGCTCCAGCGTCTCATCGACCGTGCGCGCGGCCGTCGCCAAGGCCTGCGGCAAGCCTGTGCTCAAGGGGCGGGCCGGCGCTCGCGGCACCCCATGCGATGTACTCACCATTAACACCCCATGCGGCTGCCGGCCCTCATTTCCCCATGGCCGGCAGGGACATAACGAACAAGCCTAGCACATTTGCTCGACAGGAGCGGCACACCTAAACGCTGGGGATGGTAAATGCCAGCGGACTTTCCACAGCTGTGGTTGCACCGCATCATATGGCTGGCTATAGGCTAAAATTCGGGCATGATCGTCCGAGCACAGGAGCGTCGATGCGGGTCATTCTCGCGCAGCCCAGGGGATTTTGCGCCGGCGTCGTGCGTGCGATCGACATCGTCGAGCGCGCGCTCGAGAAATATGGCGAGCCGGTCTATGTCCGCCACGAAATCGTCCACAACAAACACGTCGTCGATACGCTGAAGAACAAGGGCGCCGTGTTCGTGGAGGAGCTCACCGAGGTTCCCGACGGCGCCGTCACCGTGTTCAGCGCCCATGGCGTGCCGCGCGCGGTGGTGAACGACGCGCAGGCCCGGCGCCTGCCGGTGCTGGACGCCACCTGCCCGCTGGTCTCCAAGGTGCACAACCAGGGCAAGCGCTATGTCGCCCATGGGCGGCAGCTGATCCTGATCGGCCATGCCGGCCACCCCGAAGTGGAAGGCACGATGGGCCAGGTCGGCGCGCCGGTGACGCTGGTGCAGTCGGAAGCGGAGGTCGAGCACATGACCCTGCCGACCGACACGCCGGTCGCCTATATCACCCAGACCACGCTGTCGATCGACGACACCAAGGGGATCATCCTGGCGCTCAAGAAGCGCTTCAAGGACATCGTGGGACCGGAGACCACCGACATCTGCTATGCGACGCAGAACCGCCAGACCGCGGTGCGCCAGCTGGCCCAGGTGGCCGACGTGATCCTGGTGGTCGGCGCCAAGAACAGCTCGAACTCCAACCGGCTGGTCGAGATCGGCCGCGAGGTGGGGGTGCCGAGCTATCTGCTGGCGGACGGCAGCGAATTGAAACCCGAATGGGTGATGGGCAAGGCGCGGGTCGGGCTGACGGCCGGCGCGTCGGCGCCCGAACGGCTTGTGGAGGACGTCATCTCGGCCCTGGGGCGCATCGCGCCCGTCATGGTGGAGACGATGGACGGCAAGAAAGAGCACATCGAGTTCCGCCTGCCGGCGGAGCTTCGCAACGATCGCGCACCCGGCAGCTTGAGTTTGCAGGAGACCTGACAGTGGGCATTCCGGTTCAGCAGGCCGCCAGGATCGGCGGATATGTGATGAAGCAGCACATCCTGGGCAGGAAGCGCTATCCGCTCGTGCTCATGCTGGAGCCGCTGTTCCGCTGCAATTTGGCCTGCGCCGGCTGCGGCAAGATCGACTATCCCGACGACATCCTCAACCAGCGCCTGTCCTATCAGGACTGCATGGACGCGATCGACGATTGCGGCGCGCCGGCGGTCTCGATCGCGGGCGGCGAACCCTTGCTGCATCGCGAGATGCCGCAGATCGTGCAGGGCTATCTGGACCGCGGCAAGTTCGTGATCCTGTGCACCAACGCGCTGCTGCTGTCGAAGAAGATCGACCAGTACAAGCCGCACGCCAATTTCACCTGGTCGATCCATCTGGACGGCGACAAGGCGATGCACGACCATTCGGTGTGCCTGGACGGCGTCTACGACAAGGCGATCGACGCGATCAAGCTGGCGAAGTCCAAGGGCTTCCGCACCCAGATCAACTGCACCCTGTTCTCCAACGCGATTCCCGAGCGGGTGGCGAAGTTCTTCGACACGATGATGGAGATGGGGCTGGATGGGATCACGATCTCGCCCGGCTATGCCTATGAGCGCGCCCCCGACCAGGACAGCTTCCTCAACCGCGACCGCACCAAGAAGCTGTTCCGCGACATCCTGTCCCGCGGAAATGGTGGGAAGAACTGGGAGTTCACGCAGAGCTCGCTGTTCCTGGATTTCCTCGCCGGCAACCAGACCTATGAGTGCACGCCGTGGTCGATGCCGCTGCGCTGCGTGTTCGGCTGGCAGAAGCCGTGCTACCTGCTCGGCGAAGGCTATGTGAAGACCTTCAAGGAGCTGATCGACGGCACCGACTGGGACAAATACGGCGTCGGCAAATACGAGAAGTGCCAGGACTGCATGGTCCATTGCGGCTTCGAGGGCACGGCGGTGATCGATTCGATCAAGCATCCGCACAAGCTGATCCCGCTGGCGGTGCGCGGCGTGAAGACCTCCGGGCCGTTCAAGCCGGACATCGACACCTCGCACCAGCGGCCGGCGGAATTCGTGTTCTCCGCCCATGTCGAGAACAAGCTGGCCGAGGTGCGGGCCGCCAAGAAGAAGCCGGCGCCGGTCGAGGCGGCGGAGTAGCAAAGCGCTTCCGCACGGATTTGGAAAAGGCCGCGATGCGAATCGCGGCCTTTCTCGTTTTCTCCCGCCGTCTCCGACGGTGTCAGGGCGGAACGACAGCTACTCCGCAAGCCCCAGCCTTGGTCCAAGCGCGCGGGCGGCGCGCTGCAGCGCGCGGAAGGCGCGGCCGGCGTCGCGGCCGGTCGCGAGCAGATCGGGAAACTGACCGGGATCGGCGGCGAGCGAGACCAGCACGCGGCGCAGATTCGGCCTGCCGTTCTCCCGCAGCGGCTCCAGCGCCGCGGGCGGCAGGCCCTTGACCGAGGCGTCCGAGATCGTGCGCAGCGCGACGAAGGGGATGCCGTGGCGGTCGGCGAAGCGCGCCGCGATATGGCTTTCCATGTCCACCGCATGCGCGCCGCTGAGCGCGAAGAGCCGGCGCTTGCCATCGACATGGCTGACCGGCTGGTCATGGCCGGCGAGGACGACGGAATGGGCCTGCGGCAGGCGCTCGCGCAGGCTGCCGCTCCAGCGCGCGTCGGTCGGGTAGTGCTCGTTGCCGTGCACGACATGGGTGGCGATGACGACGTCGCCGATTTTCAAGAGCGGCGCCAGCGCCCCGGCAATGCCGAAGCTGACGATGCCCTTGGCCCCCTTGGCGATGGCCCAGGCGAGGCGCTGTTCGAGCAGCGCACCGCTGGCGGCGCTGATGACGGGCGTGAGTCCGGCGCGGCGCGCGATGCGCGCCTCGCGCGAGAGGCCGACGACGGCGAGGATGGTGGTCATGGCGACGGACCTAATCCTCCCCCGCGATGCGGGGGAGGAACGTCAGCGTTACAGCCCATATGCGACGTGTCTGGAATTGCCCGCCTTCAGATTGCGATACCGCGCCACCGCCCAGAGCGGGAAGAATTTCGGGTAGCCGTGATAGCGCAGATAGAACACGCGCGGGAAACCGCCGCCGGTGTAGTGCTCCTGGCTCCACAATCCGTCCGCCTGCTGCGTCGCTTCGAGATGGCGGATGCCGCGCGCCACGGCGGGGTGATCCACCTGCCCCGCCGCCATCAGCCCCAGCAGCGCCCAGGCCGTTTGCGAAGCCGTCGAGGGCGCGGGTTCGCAACCCTTGTAGTCGAGCTTGTAGGAGTTGCAGTCCTCGCCCCAGCCGCCGTCCGGGTTCTGGATCGCGATCAGCCAGTCGGCCGCCTTCACCATCATCGGATCGTCGGGCATGACCTGCGCCGCGTTGAGCCCGGCCAGCGCCGACCAGGTGCCGTAAATATAGTTCACGCCCCAGCGGCCGAACCAGGAGCCGTCCGCAAGCTGCGACTTGCGCAGGAAATCCACGCCCCGTTGAACGGAGGGATCGTCCGGCGTGGCGCCCAGCTGCATCAGCATGCCGATGCAGCGGCCGGTGACATCATCCGTAGGCGGATCGAGCAGCGCGCCGTGATCGGCGAAGGGAATGTTGTTCAGGTAGTAATAGGCGTTGTCGGCGTCGAAGGCGCCCCAGCCGCCGTTCTTCGACTGCAGCCCTTCGACCCATTCGCGGCCGCGCGCGATGGCGTCGCGATAGTCGGCATCGGGGGCGGCGCGCTCGCGGGCGCGGTCGAGCGCCATCACCACCACGGCGGTGTCGTCGAGATCGGGATAATGGGCGTTGTTGTACTGGAAGGCCCAGCCGCCCGGGCGCACGGCGGGCCGCTCCTGCGCCCAGTCGCCGGCGACGTCGAGCACCTGGCGATGCTTCAGCCATTCCAGGCTTTTCGCCACGGCGGCGTCGGCGACGTCCGACTTGGCTTCCATCAGCGCATGCGCGGCCAGCGCGGTGTCCCACACCGGCGAGACGCAGGGCTGGCAATAGGCCTCGTCGTCCTTGACCACCAGCAGCCGTTCGACCGATGTGCGCGCGATGGCGCGGCGCGGATCGGAGGGCGGCACGCCCAGCGCGTCGTACATCATCACGGAATTTGCCATGGCGGGATAGATCGCGCCGAGGCCGTCTTCGCCGTTGAGACGCGCGGTGGTCCACGACACGCATGTGTCGATGGCGCGGCGGCGCAAGGCTTTCGGCCAGGGCACGACCTTGAGAACCTTGTCGAGCGTGTTGAAGAAGAACGACCAGCCGGCGGACTGGTGCGGCGCGCGCGGGCCGATCACCGGCACGCCGTCCACGAACAGCTCGGGCACGTGGATGCCGCGCGGGTTGCGCGCGATCGGCTGCCGGGCGGCGAGCACGAGCAGCGGCACGATCACGGTGCGGGCCCAATAGCTCATCTTGGACAGATGGATCGGGAACCAGCGCGGCAGCAGGATCAGCTCGACCGGCACGGTCGGCACGTTCGCCCATGCGGTCTCGCCATAGAGCGCCAGCAGGATGCGGGTGAAGACGTTCGCCTTGATGGCGCCGCCGCGGGCGCGGATCGCCTCGCGCGCCGCCGCCATATGCGGCGCATCGACGTCGTCGCCGATCATCTTGAGCGCGAAATAGGCCTTGATGGTCGCGGAGAGGTCGAAGGCGCCGGCATGGTAGAGCGGCCAGCCGCCATGCTCCCTGGACTGGATGCGGCGCAGGTAGGCGCCGATCTTGCGTTCGAGGTCGAGGTTCGGCGCTTCCGCCAGATAGTGCACCAGCAGGACGTATTCGGACGGGATGGTGGCGTCGGCTTCCAGCTCGAACACCCAATGGCCGTCGTCGCGCTGCGACGTCAGCAGGGCGTCCGTCGCGCGCGCCAGCATGCCATCCACGGCGATGACGGCTTCGGCGTCGCGGTTGAGAAGCATCTGGTTCATGGCGGCCTATTCCGGGGCCCGGGCCAAGAGGCCGGACGGCTGCAGCGCCGCCGCGGCCTTCGCGGGCTCTTCCAGCGCGATCCATTCCAGCAGGCTGTCGAGCGCCGGACACATCGCCCTGCCCCACGGCGTCAGCGTGTATTCCACCTTGGGCGGCACCTGGGGATAGACCGTGCGGGTGACGACGCAATCGCGTTCGAGCTCGCGCAGATGCTGGGCGAGCATCTTCTGCGAGACGCCGGGAATGAATTTCTCCAATTCGGAAAAGCGCAGCGTGTCCTTGTCGAACAGATGCAGGATGATGACCATCTTCCAGCGCGCATCCAGGATGGCGAAGGCGCGCTCAATCCCGCGCGCCGCGATTTCGGGCGTGACGTCGCGAAGATAACCCGTTGGTGAGTACCCCACCTTTTTGTCGGTGCTTGCCATGGCGGCCTTATAGCAACACATCGGGTCCGACGCAGCAAATCGCAGGAAACCGCCATGACGCTCGAACTGCCGCAGACGCTCCGCCGCTATCTGGACGCGCAAAACCGCCATGACATCGAGGCCCTGGTGGCCTGTTTCGCACCCGACGCGCGCGTCCGCGACGAAGGCCGCGACATCGTGGGAAGCGATGCGATCCGGGCCTGGAAGGCGGAAACCACGGCGAAATATCGCGTCCTGGTGGAGCCGCTGGACCTTCGGGTCGAGATCGACCGCACCCTCCTCACCGCCAAGGTCTCGGGCACGTTCCCAGGCAGCCCGGTGACTCTGACCTATCGCTTCGGCTTTGCCGCCGACGGCCGGATCGCCGCGCTGGACATCGGCTGATGGCCGGCG
>DASWOE010000301.1:0-3894 GCA_036398875.1 Rhizomicrobium sp. | reverse complement strand
TGGCTCGGGAACGTCTCCGTCTTGAAGGGCGGAAAGCCCGCGCCTTCGTGCCTGGCGGGGACTTCCGTCGTCGCGGTCGTGCCGTCGGCCATCTTCGTCTTACGTGAAGAGGATGATGAGCGCGATGACGAGGCCGAACAGGCCGGTCGCCTCGCACAGGGCGAAGCCGAGCAGCAGGTTCGTGGTCTGGGTGGCGGCGGCGCCGGGGTTGCGCAGCGCGCCCGACAGATAGCTGCCGAACACGTTGCCGATGCCGATGCCGGCGCCGACAAGGGCGATACAGGCAAGGCCCGCGCCGATCATTTTCGCTGCTGCGACGTCCATTGGTCTGTTTCCTTCTAAGTCAGTGATGGTCGTGGAGGTGGAGGGCTTCGTTGAGATAGATGCAGGTCAGGATCGCGAAGACATAGGCCTGCAGGAACGCGACCAGGAGCTCGAGCAGCATGATGGCCACGATCAGCGCCATCGGCGCGATGGAAAGGATCGACAGAACGCCGCCGGCGCCGCCGAGCAGCACGACGAAGCCGCCGAACACGGCAAGCATGGTGTGGCCCGCCAGCATGTTGGCGAAGAGGCGCACCGACAGGCTGATCGGGCGGGTCAGGAAGGAGATGATTTCGATCGGCACCAGCAGGAACAGGAGATAGATCGGCGCGTCGGGCACGAAGAGCCTGAAGAAGCCGATTCCGTGCTTGGCGAAGCCGGTGACGATGACGGTGAGGATCACCAGCATCGCCAGCGAGAAGGTCACCGCGATCTGGCTCGTCACCGTGAACGAGCCCGGGATCATGCCGAAGAAATTGCAGAACAGCACGAAGAAGAAGAGCGTGAAGACGAACGGGAAGAATCGGAGCCCGTCGTCGCCCGTCGCCGAATGGATCATGTTGGAGACGAATTCGTAGGACAGCTCGGCCATCGACTGGGTGCGCGACGGCACCAGCAGGCGGCGCGACATCGACAGCGTCAGGAACAGCGACGCCGCCGCGACCACCACGACCATCAGCAGCGACTGGTTGGTGAAATAGATGGGATGGCCGCCGATCGTAAGAAGCGGATGCTCCAGGATCGGCTTGACCGTAAACTGCTCCATGGGTTGCATGGCCACGGGGCTATGTCTCCTCATCGTCCTTGACCGACGGCGCGGACCCTTTGGCCGCGATGTCGGCGTTGATCTCTCCGGCCGCGCGCATCACGTTGCGGATCCCCGCCGCTGCGCCCAGCACCACCATCGCGATGAGGAAGACCGGCCTGGTGTGGACACCGAAATGTCCGAACAGCCAGTCGATACCCCATCCCAGCGCGCCGCCCACCAGCAGCGCCGCCACGAGCTCGGTCGCGAAACGGCCGGCGATACCCATCTGCGTCGGCGGCGGCCGCGTCGTGCGCAACTGCCGCTTGCGTTGGGCCTCGTCCAGCCGCTCGCCCAGCTCGCGCAGATTCCGAGGGTCGGGCATGCCAGACCGTCTCTTTCGTGCCGAAAATCCGCGCTGAACCGGCCTTCGCGGCTCTCTCGAAGGCGCGCGGACCATAGGGTTGGGTCCGGTACCTGTCAATAACGCAAGAATGGGTTTAACCGACTGAATCCACAGGTGGAATTCCGGGCGCGGCGAAATGCGCGTGATGCGCCGTCCCCGGGATGAAACGAGTCCGGAATCGCCCGCGGTGCTGCGAACGACGCCGCTACTCCGCCGCCACCTTTTCGGCTTCGGCCAGGGTCACGGAGACGAGCTGGCTGACGCCGCGCTCGGCCATCGTGACGCCGAACAGACGGTGCATGCGGCTCATCGTCAGCGCGTGGTGGGTGATCACCAGGAAGCGCGTGTCGGTCCGCTTCGTCATCTCGTCGAGCAGGTTGCAGAAGCGCTCGACATTGGCGTCGTCGAGCGGCGCATCGACTTCGTCCAGCACGCAGACCGGCGCCGGGTTGACCAGGAACACGGCGAAGATCAGCGCCATCGCGGTCAGCGCCTGCTCGCCGCCGGAGAGCAAGGCGAGCGATTGCAGCCGCTTGCCCGGCGGGCGGGCGAAGATTTCGAGGCCGGCTTCGAGCGGGTCTTCCGACTCCGTCAGCGTGAGCTTGGCTTCGCCGCCTTCGAACAGCTTGCCGAACAGGGTCTGGAAATTGCCGTTCACCTTCTCGAAGGAGGCGATCAGGCGCTCGCGGCCTTCCTTGTTGAGGCTGGTGATGCCGCGGCGCAGCCGCTCGATGGCGCCGACCAGGTCGTCCCGGTCGGCGACGAGCGTCTGAAGGCGCACCTCGTGCTCGGCGGCTTCTTCTTCGGCGCGCAGGTTCACGCCGCCCAATTGCTCGCGCTCCTGCTTCAGCTTTTCGACGCGCTTGTCGGCGTGTTCGAGGGTGGGAAGCTCTTCGCCCTCCTTGATCTCGGCGCGCTCGGGAAGGTCTTCGGGCGCCGCTTCGAGTTCGTCGCGGATGCGGTCGCGCAGTTCGGCGATGCGCGCCGTGGCGGCCTCGAACAGCGCCTGGGCGCGGGCGCGTTCCTCGCGCGCATTCGACAAGGCGGCGTCGGCGGATTTCGCGGCCTTGTCGGCCTCGGCGAGGATCGTCTCGGCGACGGCGCGCGCATCGGCCGCTTCGCGGCGCGCGATGTCGGCGGCGGCGATGGCATCGAGCAGTGCGCCGCGCTTGGCGGCGATCGCCTCGGGCAGGGCTTCGACGGCATCAAGCTCGGCGGCCAATTCGGCGCAGCGGTTTTCGAGTTCTTCGATATGAGTCGCAGCGGCGGCCCGGCGCTCTTCCCAGCGCGCGCGCTCGTCCGCGATGGAGACGAGGCGGCGGGCGCGGGTTTCGCCCTCGCGTTTGAGCCCGTCCAGCGTGGCGCGGGCTTCCGAATAGGCGCTGCGGGCCTCGGCATTGCGGCCGCGCGCGGAGGCGACATCGTTGGTCAGCGCGATGCCGTCGCCGAGCTGTTCCAGCTCCGCCTCGGCGGCGCGATGCGATTCGAGGGCGGCTTCGCTGGTCTGCGCCAGGCGGCGGATTTCCGCTTCCAGCGAGGCGAGCTGCGAGGCGCGCTCGGCCGCCGCGCGGGCCGCCTTGGTGGCGAAGGCCTGGGCTGCGATCAGCGCCTGATCGGTGGCGCGCTCCTCGCGCTCGGCGGCGCGTTCGGCCTCGCGGGCGCCGACGGCGGCGTCCTTGGCCGCGGTCCAGGCGGCGAACACCGCCGCGCGGCGCTCCCTGGCCGTTTCGATCTCCAGATCGAGCGCCGCAAGGCGGTTCTTCTGCGACAGGCGAATGGCGGCGGCCGACGGCGCATCGGCGCTCGCCGCATAGCCGTCCCAGCGCCACAGATCGCCGCGCGGCGACACCAGGCGCTGGCCGGGCTTGAGCAGGGGCTGCAGCGCCTTGCCCTGGTCGGGAAACACGACGCCGGTCATCGCGACGCGGCGGTCGAGCGCGGCGGGGCCTTTCACGAAATCGGCCAGCGGCCGCGCCCCCTCGGGCAGCATCACATATTCTTCGAGCGCGCCCAGATCGCGCCAATGGTGCGGCGAGGCCTCGTCCAGCGGCGCTTCGAGATCGTCGCCCAGTGCGGCGGCCAGCGCGGCTTCGTAGCCGGGCTGCACCATCATGGCATCGACCAGCGGCGGAAAGAGATCGTGACCGTCGGGGCGCAGCAGATCGCCCAGCGCCTTGGCTTCGGCCGACAGGCGCTGCCATTCGCGCTCCGCTTCTTCGAGCGGGATGCGGGTCTCGGCTTCGGCGCGCTGCGCTTCGCCGAGCGCATCGCGTGCCGCGCTGCCGGCCGCACGTGCCGCATCGACCAGCGCCCGGGCGCTTTCGGCGGCGTCTTCCGCCGCGCGGACATCCGGCGCCTGGGCCACCGCGTCCATGGCCGCGTTCAGGCGCAGCTGTGCCTGTTCGAGTTGCGCCGCACT
>DASWOE010000300.1:0-1702 GCA_036398875.1 Rhizomicrobium sp. | reverse complement strand
CGGGCAGGCGGCGGCCGGCGCCGCCGGTGGCTAGTGCCTGCCGCAACGGGATCAGTTCACCGCCTCGCTGTCGCAATTCCAGTTCCAGCCGATCTGGCTTGGGGCGCAATGGGGCGACCATTTCCTGGTCTGGCTGCTCGGCTGCGTCATCACGGCGGGGTCGGTCAGCCTGGGCGCGCCGTTCTGGTTCGACCTGCTGCAGAACTTCGTCCAGCTTCGCGGCACCGGCCCGGCGCCGAAAAAGGCCGACGGTTCGCCGTCGTCGTCCTGAGGCGCGCCGCCGCTTCGCCTCGCCTGCGAAGCGGGGTAAGAAGGGCGCCATGACCGTCCTCGTCACCGGCGCCGCCGGCTTCATCGGCATGCATGTCGCCCAGGCGCTGCTCGCGCGCGGCGAACGCGTCGTGGGGCTGGACAATCTCAACGCCTATTACGACGTCGGCCTGAAAGAGGCGCGGCTGGCGCGGCTCCTGCCGCATCCCGGCTTCACGTTCGAGAAACGCGACATCTCCGACCGCGACGCGATCCTTTCGCTGGCCGATTCCCACCCCGGCATCGACCGCATCGTGCACATGGCGGCGCAGGCTGGCGTGCGCCATTCGCTGGTCGATCCTTATGCCTATGTGCAGACCAACGTCATGGGACAGGTCGTCCTGTTCGAATTCGCGCGTCGGCTGACCTCGCTGCGCCATATCGTCTATGCCAGTTCGTCCTCGGTCTACGGCGCCAATACCGAACTGCCCTTCGCGGTCGATCAGCGCGTCGATCGACCCAACTCGCTCTATGCCGCGACCAAGCGCGCCGACGAGTTGATCGCCTACACCTATGCGCATCTTTATCGCCTTCCCTGCACCGGCCTGCGCTTTTTCACCGTCTATGGGCCGTGGGGCCGGCCCGACATGTCGCCGATGCTGTTCGCCCGCGCGATCCTTCAGGGCGAGCCGGTCCTGGTCTTCAACAATGGCGAGATGTCGCGCGATTTCACCTATATCGACGACATCGTCGATGGCGTGGTGCGCGCGCTCGATCGCCCGCCCGCCGTCCGCCCGCCGCATGCGCTCTACAATCTGGGCAACGAGACGCCGGAGAATCTGCTGGACTACATCGCGGCGCTGGAAGCGGCGCTGGGCGTCAAGGCCACAAAGCGGCTGGAGCCGATGCAGCCCGGCGACGTGCCGCGCACCTGCGCCGACATCGCGGCCACCCGCCGCGATCTGGACTTTTCGCCGACCACGCCGATCGCGGTCGGCATCCCGAAATTCGTCGCCTGGTACCGCGATTTCTACCGCGTCTAGGCCGGGGACGGAACGCGCATGCGGCCACGGGCGTTAGGGAACGGGCCGGGTGCGATGTCCGGCGATTCAGCTTTCGTTAAGACCGACCTGCGAGCGTACCATCCATGCATCAGACCGCGTCCGTCTTCGACAGCCCCGCGTTCGACAGCCGCGTCCGGATTTGGCCGCGCTCCAAGGCTTTGGCGGCGGTCTTCGCGAGCTGCGGCGCCTTTTGGCTGGTCGCGGCGGTCGCCTTTTTCACCTTTCACTGACGTTTAGTCATCGCTCGGCGGAAAGCGGCGGCTCACGAAGCGCGAGCCGGCCAGGCCGAACCGGCGCTGCGCCTCCACCGCCTTGGTGAGGCCGATACGCGGGCCGATCTGCAATTCTCCGCGCCGCGTCGCCCGGTACAGCGCGAAGGGCGCGGCATA
>DASWOE010000299.1:0-3591 GCA_036398875.1 Rhizomicrobium sp. | reverse complement strand
TTACGTCGGGCAGCAGAAGCCTTCCCTTGTCCAGTACGTATGCGTTGGCACCCAGGCGCTCGCCGTTCACCGCCACGGAGAGGAGTTCGATATCCTCCCCGTCAAGCGCCAGCCGGCGTGCTTCCAAGGGCACCGTTTCGTTCGGGCTGACATGAAACCGCGCCGTCACGACGGTGGCGTCCAGATCGAGGTCGAACTGCATCTCGACATGCCGCACCCAAAAGTCCGGCTCGCGATAGTCCTTCCGATAGACGCGCTCGCGGATGTCGGTCACGCCGCCCCGCCCTTCGCGGCCGAGGCCGCGCCCGCCGCGATGTCGCGCAACGCCTTCTTGTCGATCTTGCCGATGGCCGTGCGCGGCAGCGTGGCGATGTAACGGATCTCGCGCGGCTGTTTGAACTTCGCAAGCTCCTGCCGGCAAACGTCGAGAATGCGATCGGTCGGCAACGGCGCCCGCTCGTCGCGCACGACGAAGGCCAGCGGCGTCTCGCCGAGGAAGGGATGCGGCTTGCCGACCACCGCGACATCGACAACGCCCTCAACCACGCCGATGACGCGCTCGACTTCCGATGCGGCGACGTTCTCGCCGCCGACCTTGAGCATGTCCTTCTCGCGATCGGCGAAGCGCAACGAGCCGTCTTCGAGCAAGGTCAGCATATCGCCGGTATCGAACCAGCCCTCGGCATCGAAGGCCGCGGCCGTCGCGTGCGGATCGTTGAGATATTCGTAGAACAGACCGACGCCCCGCACCGCTTTCACCAGCAGCTTGCCCGTGTCGCCGATGCCGACGTCGCGCCCGTCCGCATCCACCAGGCGGACACCGTATTCGCCGACGGGCTTTCCGACGGCGCCGGGCGGCGACGGTTTGGCAAATTCCGAAAGGACCGGATGCGATACGGTCTCCGTCATTCCGTACCAGCCGAGCGAGGGAATGCCCCAGCGCGCCTCGACCTCCGCGTCCTCGCCCCAGATATTGCCCCAGAAGCGGAAGCGATGCGCGCCGGGGGGCGGCAGCGCTTTCAGCGCCTTGGTGACGAACGGGCCGATGCTCGCCCAGGTGCAGCCATATCGCTCGGCCGTTTCCCAAAAGTGGCTGGCCGAGAATTTCGGCTGAAGGACGAGCGAACCGCCGCTCCACAGCGCCGCAAGCATCGAATAGGAGAGCGCGTTGGCGTGGAACAGCGGCAGGTTGACCAGCGCGACATCGTCCGGACGCAATCCGGCATGCGCCGCGTTGCGCTGTGCCGCCCAAAGCACATTCGCGTGCGTGTAGACGACGCCCTTGGGACGCGAGGTGGTGCCCGAGGTGTACATGACGCTGTGGTACAGGGCGGGTTCGGGCGGCCGCTGCGGGGCGGCCTCGGCGGACATCAGATCGGCGAATGTCGATGCTTCGGCCACCGCGATCCATTCAAATGCGGCGCCGCAGGCCGCCAGGTCGTCGAACAGAGCCGCTTCGGTGATCGCCGCGCGCGCATGGGCCTGCTCCGCGAAATAGCGCAGTTCGCCGCGCCCCGAATGGATGTTCGTCGTGACCGCAGCCGCACCGATCCAGGAACAGGCAAACCAGGCAAGCAGGAACTCCGGCCGGTTCGACAGGTGAATCACGACCGCATCGCCGCGCCGCAGTCCGCGACGACCGAGCCCTTCCGCCAGACGGCGGACATCCGCGACGAACGCCGCATAGGTCCAGCTTCGCCCTTCGACCTCGAACGGGGCCCAGTGGAGAAACGGCTTGTCGGCGAATTGCCGACCCTGGATTTCCAGAAGCCAAGGCACATCCCGGCCGACGAAGGGGTGAAGCGCGGGCAGTTCCGCAACAAAACACCCGTCCCACGCTTCGGCCTGTCGATCGATGATCATCCTTGTCATAGCCCGAGGCACTGTTTGGCGATGATGTTGCGCTGGATTTCGACCGTTCCGCCATAGATCGTCCGCTTGCGCCCGTTGAGATAGCGCGGACCATGTCCGCACACGGCATCGCCGCGCGCATCGAGGCCGATCATGCCGCGCTCGCCGTCGCTGTCGTAGAGCGCGGCCTCGGCCAGTTGTTCGAGCCTGCCGCCGGCACAGCGCAGGATCGACGCCGCTCCCATCGGCGGCTGGCCGGCAAGGCAGCGCAGTTCGGTCCATTCGAGCGCCAGACAGTCGATCTCCAGCATGACCGCGCGGCGGCGCAGCGCCGGATCGTCGCCGACCGCGCGGCGCAACTCGGCAAGAGCGCGCTTCACATGCGGCGAGGACTGCGTCGTGCGTTCCGCCTCGAGCGCCGATCGCGCGCAAATCCAGCCCTGTCCTTCTTCGCCGACGAGGTCCTCCACGGGCACGACGGTATCGTCGAAGAAAACCTGGTTGACCTCATGATCGCCGGAGGGGGCACCGTCGAGGGTGATGATGGGCTCGACGCGCACGCCCCCCTGACGCATGTCGACCAACAGAAAGCTCAGCCCCTGGCGGCCGCTCGAACCGGCATCGGTCCGGGCGAGAACAAATATATGGTCGGCCTTGTGCGCGCCGGTCGTCCAGAGTTTGGTGCCGTTGAGCACATAGCGACCGCCGCTGCGTTTGGCGCGAAGAGCGACGGCGGCGAGGTCCGATCCGGCTCCCGGCTCGGAATATCCCTGGCACCACCAATGCGAGGCATCGAGAATATTCGGAATGTAGCGCCGCCGCTGCGCTTCGCTGCCATGCCGAAGCAGCACCGGCGCCAACAGCTCGACGCCGGCGCCCGCGAAATCGGGCGTGTTCTCATCGGCGAGAACGAGCCGGAAGAGATGCAGCCGCGCCGGAGGCCAATCGCCGCCGCCCCACATGGCCGGCCAGTGCGGCACCAGCCAGTTCTTCGCCAGCAGCTGCCGCTGCCACCAGACATGCTCGTCGCGCCCGATGCGGCCATGCGGGCTTGCCGCGACGGCTTTGCGCATTTCGGCGGGATAGGCCGCACGCACCCAGACGCGGACGTCTTCGGCAAAGTCCAGATCGGCCTGCGAGAAGCGGATATCCATCGCGTTCAGCCGCCCCGTCCCGCGACACCCGCGCCAAGCGATCGAATGGTCAGGCCCTGCCTATTCATGAGTCGATGATCGCCAGCCAAGCCATGCCCCGGTCCGTCTCCCGCCACGCCGCGCCCCGTCTCTTTTAGAATTTCAATTCTATTCCATAACGGTTCCGCTGCCTAGCGGATTTAAACCAGCGCCCGCCAGCCGCGACTAACGAAGATCGGGCGCGGCACGCGCGAAATCGAACGGCGCCGCAGAGCTCCAATCGGGATCACCGAAATAGGGATAGAGCGGCAGCTTGATGCGGCGATACGGCCATATCGTCAGGTCCTCACTGGTCCAGCCGGTACCGGCGATGTCATGCATCTGGCCGCGATCGAAGAATTCGCAGAAGCTCGCCTGATAATGACCGCGCGATTTCACGACCACGGTGCGGATCCGCGCGAAATCGACGCCGGCGATCTCCAATTGCTCCACGGCCAGTGCCTGCAAGCGGCGCGAACAGACGACGAGCGTCACGCCATCGATATGGAGCGCGACGGTGAGCCCTTGGCTGAGCGGCGTCTCTCGCGCGACGCCGTGCCGGGCCGTG
>DASWOE010000298.1:0-3541 GCA_036398875.1 Rhizomicrobium sp. | reverse complement strand
ATCCGGGCTTCTGGTCGATTGCCCTGGAAGCCACGATGCGTCCAATAACGTCGATTTGGCCGGGCAAGGCCCCCGACTATGCGAACTTTATCGAACCGGACTTTTTCGAGTATCCGCCCTACACGGGCACTCTGAACTATTACTGGGCGACCCTGCATGCCTGGTCAGGCGTTTGGAACCGGACATGCCCTCCTGGTTTCTGCAATGTGGCGCCGCCGGGCGGTTGGAAAGTTGTGAATCGCAACGTGCCGCCGAACACCGACTTTAACGAATTTCATCGCTACGGCTTCCTGTGGATTCCGGCAACGTCGCATTCGGATGGGCGCGCCAGCTGGTATTTCGACGGCAATAGGATCGGAGAGGATGTTACGTGGAAGCAGCACACCGATCAGCCGCCGGACCGCAATCACTGGAAGGAATGGTCATTCGGTGTGCTCGACAAGAACCATCTCGTCGTCATTATCGGTGGCGGCGTCAATCTGCCCATGGTCGTCAAATCCGTGAATGTCTGGCAAAAATCAGGCGACGACAACGTGGTAAGCAAGTAGCCGAAGTCCGCCGGACCGCCTGGATTTGTCGAATTCCGGATCGGACCGACCGGACAGGTTCGCTTCGAGACGGACTCGAGAACTCGAGAGGAGTGGCGCGGACGCGCCGAACGCCGCGATTCAGAATCGCGTCTCCACCACACGGGTGCCCGGCATCAGGCCCGCCTCGCGGTCGTCTTCCCACCGTGCCGAGATCGCCGCGGCCACCGCGACCACGCCGCCGAACAGGAGCGCGAAAGCGGTCCACAGACTGACATAGGCGGCAGCCTGACGCGCCGCCTCCGCCGTCGCGATCTCGCCGGCGCGGATGCGGCCGGTGATCGAGTCCACATGATGCTCGGCCTGGGATGCGGTAAGGCCGGTGTCGAGCGCCACCAGATGGGCAAGCTGGATGCGGTCCTCGCTCGACAGCCGCTCTCCATCGGCCATGCCGACGGTCAGGATGCGCCCCGCTTCCGCCTTGTCGGCGCCCAGCGAGCGGGTGGCCGGCTGCGGCGATGTTATCACCTGCGCTGCCGGTCCATGTTCCACCATGCCGCCGCTCTGAAACATGCGCGCGCCGGCGGGGGTTTCCGAATTGCTGCTTGGCATGGACGTCTGCTGGTCGCCTGGCGCCAGCAGGGCCGGACCGTTGCTGGGCGGCATGTCGGTGGCCGTACCGGTATCGGCCTGGGCATATTCGCCCCACGCCGCCGCGGCCTGAAGGTCGGCGGTAGATCTGAACAGCTTGTCCACCCAGTAGGATGTCGCGGTCGGCGCCGGCACGTCGGAGGACGTCCGCGCGCGTGTCGAAGCGGCCAGCGCTGCATCGATCGGACTGTTCGACGCCGTCGCGCCGGCAGCGAGCACCGACAGCGCAACGACGGCAGCGGTCGCCAAGACGGCGATCGCCCAGGACACCAGGCCGTGCGCGCCCGCGCGAAAATCTTCTTCGCGCGAGGTTTCGACGGCGGGGCCGATCAGCCGGCCGACGACATGTCCGCCGACGGCGAAGCCGAACGCTTGCGCGGCCAGAAAATAAACCGCTCCGAGCGTAAGGAAGGTGACTGTTCCGCTCTCGGTCGCGTGACGTACCGTGACCAGCGAGAGCCCGATGCCGGAACCCAGCGTCAGCAGCATGAAGCTCACGCCGGTGGCGGCAAACGCGCCCGCAAAGGCCGCGCTCCACGAGAAGCGGCGCGCCGGATCGGTGACGATCGTCGTGCTCTCGGCGTCTTCGTTCAGGACGGTGACGGTCATGCGATCCCCCGGTATCTGGCTTGCGGTCAACGTGCGGGCGGCCGCGTCGTTCCGGGGGTGCCGCATTATTCGGCAAAGCGCGCGGAACTTGGGAACTCGACGTCGCCATCGCGAATTGTCTTGCCGAGAACCTCGCGGGGACTTCGATGCGATCTTTGCTTCTTTGGCTGATCGGCGTGCCGATCCCGGTGATCATTGTTATCTGGCTGCTTGCCGGTCACGCCTGAGGCGCCGCGCAAAGAAAAGCCCCGCTTCGATTTCTCGAAGCGGGGCCGGAATTCTTTGTCGGCGCGCGCGCCTAGGATTTCATCGGCGCGAAGGTGGCGGCAACCGGCGAACTGGTCATCGGCCGGGACACCATCGAGGAAATCGCGGACGGCGTATTGGACGGCGCCGCGGTAGCGGCCGGCGCAGGTGCCGGAGCCGGCGTCGGCATGGGCAATGCGCGGAAATCGCTGGTCTTCTTGCTGGAGTCGTCCGCCAGCGGGTTGTCGGCATGGCGGCAATTGCCTTCGAAGAAGGCGCCGGTCTCGACCGCGAAAGCCTCGTGCAGGATGTTGCCTTCGACATGGCTGGTCGCGCACAGCAGGACCTTGCGCGCGCGGATCGAACCCTGCACGCGGCCGCGCACGGTCACTTCCTCGGCCATGACTTCGCCGTTGATGAACGCCTTGTCGCCGATGACCAGTCCGGCCGAATGCACGTCGCCTTCGACGCGGCCGTCTATCTGGATGTCGCCCGTCGAGGACAGCGTGCCGCTGACCACGAGGTCGGCACTGATGATCGACGGCGCCGACGACCGGGCCGCGCGCTTGGCGGGCGGAACGTTTGCGGGCGGCGGGGGCGGAGCGGATTCTTTCTTACTCGAAAACATGGCGGCCTGCCTCGATGAAGGTACTCGGGTTTCTCATCACATTGTCGTACCAGACTTCGTAATGCACATGGGGTCCGGTACTGCGCCCGGTCGAACCAAGTCTGCCGATGGGCGTGCCTTTGGACACCTTAGACCCGACATGCACAAGAATCGATGACATATGGCCGTATCGGGTGTGGATTCCGAAACCATGGTCAATTTCAACCATATTTCCATATCCGCCGCGGTCGCCGGCGAAGATCACCGTGCCCGGAGCGGTCGATGAGATCAGCGACCCCCAGGGTCCGGCGAAGTCGATGCCGGGATGGAAGGAATAGTGTCCGGTGAACGGATCGATACGGGCGCCGAAGCCCGAGGTGCGCTCGAATTGCGGCCCCCAGACGGGCGTGGTCAGCGGGATATGCCGCATCGCCGACAGCAGGTTGTTCATCTGGTCGAGCACGGCCGACGCCCGCAGATAGGCATTGGTGAAGGCCGCGTCCGAAATCCCTTCCAGATGCACGTCCTGCAACGACATTTCCGGTCCGCCCACGCCTTCGACCGCGGCAAGGCGGCGCGTGTAATCGTCCGGATTGATGCCGGTGTGGCGGATCACGGTGTTGATGCTGGCGACGCCGTCCGCCACTTCGGTCTGGGTGCGCGACATCAGCTGCGTTTCGGCGGTGCCGATGCGGGCCACGCGGGTGGTCTGCTCGGCCAGGACCCGCAAAGCGGGATGCTGGGCGAATGTCGCCGCGCTGGGCACGCCCGGCGCATTTCGTCTGGAACCGAACAGAAGGCCGGTCAGGTGGTCCATCGCGCCGCTGAAATCCAGAAAACTTGCCTTGGTGGGCTTGGCCGTGCGCGGCTGCGGCGCCGGCGGCTGCGGCATGACCGAAAG
>DASWOE010000297.1:0-2655 GCA_036398875.1 Rhizomicrobium sp. | reverse complement strand
GTAGGCATGCGAGCTTTCGGACTGCGAAGTGGACGCCGCGGGCACCGCAGGCTGGGTCGATAAGCGGAACATCTGGGGTGTGGACGCCGGTGAAGTCTTCCAATGATGTGAGCGATGCGCGCCGCCTGGCGGTGGACGAGGCGGCGACGGCCGGCGAGCCGACCGATCCGGCGTCGGCGGCGGGCCTGGCCGCGACCGGTCTCGCCGCCTGGCTGCACCGGCCGGCCGGAACCTCTGCCACCGGCGGCCCGATCGCCAGCCGCCTCGGCCAGATCTCCTGGGCGCTGTTCGAGGGCGCGCGCATTCCTTACGTGCTTCTCGTCACGATCTATCTGTACGCGCCCTATTTCGCCAAGCAGGTGGTCGGCGATCCGGTGCGCGGCCAGGAATTGTGGGCCGCGTTCTCCAGCTATGGCGGCTTCGCGACCGCCGTCGCGGCCCCGTTCCTGGGCGCCGTCGCCGACATCGGCGGGCGGCGCAAGCCGTGGATCGCGCTCTATACCGTGATGATGGTGGCGGCGATGTTCCTGATGGGCGGCGCCGTGCCGCACGCGCCGTGGAGCAGCATCGTGTTCACGGGCCTTCTGATCGCGGCCGCCAATTTCGCCTACGAGTTCTCCACCGTCTTTCACAGCGCCATGCTGCCCACGATCGCGCCGCATGAACGGGTCGGGCCGCTGTCGGGCCTGGGACTGTCGCTGGGCAACGTCGCCGGCATCGTCCTGCTCGTCGTCGTGATGGTCGGCCTGGCGCTGCCCGGCCAGGTCGATTGGCCCTTCGTGCCGGCGCATCCCTTGTTCGGCGTCCAGGAAGCGTCGCATGGCGCCGAGCGGCTGTCGGGGCCGATCTGCGCGGTATGGCTCGCGGTGCTCAGCCTGCCGCTCTTCCTGTTCACGCCCGACAAGCCTTCGACCGGGGTGCCGATCGTGCTGCAGATGAAGCGCGGCGTGGGGGCGGTATGGCACACGATCCGCAGCCTCGCGCACTACCGTAACGTCGCGATGTATCTGCTCGCGCGCGTCTTCTTCAACGACGGCATGAGCGCGGTGCTGCTGTTCAGCGGCATCTTTGCCGCGGTCACCTTCAACTGGGGCGCGCTGACCATGACGGTGGTCGGCGTCGAGCTCAGCGTGTTCGCGATCGTCGGCGGATTCTTCGGCGGCTTCCTGGACAACCGGCTGGGGTCCAAGCGCGCGCTGTTCGTGAGCGTCGGCGGCACGCTCGCCTGCTTTGCCGCGGCGCTGACCATGGCGCCCGACCGCATCCTGTGGCTCATCCCCTACGACACGCACGCGCCGCCCATCAACGCCTTGCCGTTCTTCAACACCTGGCCCGAAGTTATCTACATGGCCATCAGCAACGGCGTGGCGGTGTTCATCACCGCCGGCTATGCCAATGCGCGCACCATGATGGCGCGCCTGGCGCCGGCGGAGAAGATGACGGAATTCTTCGGCCTGATGTCGCTCTCCGGGACCTCCACGACCTTCCTTGCCAACGTTTCGGTGACCGTGATGACCGCACTGACCATGAGCCAGCGCGGCGGCCTCGTCGCGATTCTCGGCTTTCTCGCGACCGGGCTGATCCTGCTGATCTTCGTGAAGGAAGAGCGCGCCGTTGCGGTATAGCGCGCCCCGCCCTAGGCGCGGCAGTCGGCCGAAGAGAATGCGTCGTTGAGATAGGCCGCGAGGCGAAGACCGCCCAGCCCGAGCTGGCGGTCGAGAATCGGCAGAACCTGGCGGTAATAATCCTCGTCGAGCACGCCGTTCGAAGGCTTGAGGCTCCAGACGGTGGCGGCCGCCATGTGCGTCTGCAGCAGCCAGTCCGTCGGCGTGCCGGCCGACGCGGCCGCGTCGCGCGCTTCGGGCGACAGGAGAAATCCCGTCTCGAGCCGATCGACATAGGCGCCCCAGGCCCACACCGTGCGCGTGATGACGGCGCCGTCCCAGGCGGCGTGGAAATTGGTGACGAGATCGCAATTCCTGGAACAGGTCGCGCCCTTGAACCTGACCGTGACCGCGACGTCGTTGCCGCCGCGCGCCTCGGCGACGGCGTGCAGCGGCTGATGGATGTCGCCCACGATGTGCACGACGAAGCGCAGCGCGTCGAGCCGCGCCGCCGCGTCGCCGCAGCGCAAGGCCTGCCGCAGCCGATCGAGCGCGGCGATGGCGCAATCGCCCTTGGGATCGGGCTTGCAGTCGCGCGCCGGGTCGTAGTCCGTGTCCGCCAGCGGAATATCGACGAAATGCCAATTGGCCGTCTCGGGTCTTTTGGCTTTCACGTCGTCCGCCCAGCTCGCGATCGAAGCCAGCGAATGGCCTTTGCCGAGAATGGTCTCGATCTGCGTTGCGGCGGCGGGGCTGAGGCGGCGCTGCGCGATCTCCGCCACGATGGAATGGCCTTCCGGGCCCCACGCCAGCGCCAGCTGGAACGACGTCAACCAGGCAAGCGAAGCCGTCAGGATGGGCCGGCGGCGCATCGCGGTCTTGTTCCCTTGCGGGCCGGCGGGCGCCGGCGCGGTCGCGAGCCCTAATGCCGATCGTGATCGTGATGATCTGGCGGCGGCGGCGGAGGCGGCGGCGGCCCCGCATCGTCGTCGTCGCGCCAGTCGGAGTCGGAGCGGCCGTAATAGCTGTTGCTGTGGCTGCCGTCGGGAAG
>DASWOE010000296.1:0-5633 GCA_036398875.1 Rhizomicrobium sp. | reverse complement strand
CGACCGGCGGGCGGCCGGACGGGACCGGCGCGGCAGCGGTCTTTCCGCCGCCCGCAGGCGAGGGATTGTCCATCAGGTCGCGCACCAGCTTGTCGGTCGGCGGCAGGTCCGCGGCATAGGCCAGGCGGATCAGCGCCATCTCGCAGGCAACGACTGGGCGCGCCGCATCGCGTACTTCGATCAGGCCTTTGAGCAGCACCTGCCAGGCGCGCGTCAGCGACGGCACCGAGAGCTTGCCCGCCATGTCGGCGGCCCGCCTGGCCTCGCCCGAACCGCCGTCGAAGAAGCCTTCGGCGCCCGGCGCGACCTTCACGCGGGTGAGGAAATGCACGATCTCCAGCAGGTCCTGCATCACCGCCAGCGGATCGGCGCCATGATCGTAGAGCTGCCCCAGCTCGCCCAGCGCGTCGGCGATCCTGCCGCCCATCAGCTTTTCGAACAGGTCGAGCACGCGGCCGCGATCGGCCAGGCCCAGCATGTCGCGCACGGCATCGGCGCCGATCTCGCCGCCCTCGTCCCTCTTCTCCCCACCATGGGCGATGGCCTGGTCGAGCAGCGAGAGGCTGTCGCGCGCCGAGCCCTCCGCGGCGCGGGCGATCAGCGCCAGCGCATCGCCGGAAATCGCGATGTTCTCCTTCTGCGAAATCGTCGCCAGCAGGCCGACCAGCTCGCCCGTCTCGATGCGGCGCAGGTCGAAGCGCTGGCAGCGCGACAGCACCGTGACCGGCACTTTGCGGATTTCCGTCGTCGCGAACACGAATTTCACATGCGGCGGCGGTTCTTCCAGCGTCTTGAGCAGGCCGTTGAACGCGGCCTTGGACAGCATATGCACCTCATCGACGATATAGACCTTGTAGCGGGCGCTGGCCGGCGCGTAGCGGATGCCTTCGATGATCTCGCGGATGTCGTCGATGCCGGTATGGCTGGCGGCATCCATCTCCTGGACATCGACATGGCGCGATTCGGCGATCGCCACGCAAGGCTCGCACACACCGCAGGGATGGATGGTCGGCGCCGTGCGCTTGCCGTCCGGGCCGACGCAGTTGAGGGCGCGGGCGATGATGCGCGCCGTGGTCGTCTTGCCGACCCCGCGAACGCCGGTGAGCATGAAGGCGTGCGCGATGCGCCCGGTGGCGAAGGCGTTGGAGAGCGTCTTGACCAGCGCCTCCTGGCCGATCAGGCCGGAGAAATCCGACGGCCGGTATTTGCGCGCCAGCACGCGATAGGGCGTGGGCGCCGGGCCGAGGTTCAGGCCGAGGGAGAGTTCGCCGGTGTCATCCATAAGGCGAGAACTATACCAAGCCGGCCGCACCCGGCGCCCACAGAATCTTCACCCCTTGTGGATGAAAATTTCCTCGATTCGGCGCCCGAAAACCTCGGCGATGGCGAAAGCCAGCGGCAGGCTGGGATCATAGCGCCCGGTTTCGATGGCGATGACGGTCTGGCGCGAGACGGTGAGCCTCGCCGCAAGGTCGGCCTGCGTCATGCCGCGCTCGGCACGCAGCTCCTTCAGGGTGTTTCTCATCGCGCACGCATCGGGCGGGCCAGAATTGCCGTGATGACGACGAAGAGGATCGAGAAATAGACCTCCCACATGCCGCTGTCCGCCGCGCTCCAGCCGAACGCCTTGTGGAGCGACGGCCAGGACCACGCGATGCCAGCCATGATCCCGCCGGTCAGCGAAACGGACTTCAGGAACTGCAGGCGCTGAAACTCATCGATGCGCCAGTAATAGCGCAGCATCACAAAAAGAAGCAGCCAGACGGCCGGCACGGGAAGAAGATCGAGCAGGATGCGAAGCGGCGTACCGGTCGCAGCCGCGATGTGCGTCGAGCCGAATTTTGCCGCTGCCAGCACGACAACGGCGCCGACCGTCTCGACGAAAAATCGAAGTACATTTCGGGCATCGTGGCCCAAGGATCGGGTGCTCATGCGGCCTCCAGAGTAAAGCGTCCTTTACATAGGCGGCCAAACGAAGCGAGTCAAGGCTCCTTTACATGACACTGACGGAGGTGGAAGCCGGCTGACCCGGATCGGATTCGTTACGGCTGCTTCGTTCCCGACCTGACCGGGTTGGCGAGCGGTCCGTCCAACCGACTTCCGCGCGGGGATATAGGGCGAGGCTGCGGAAAATGCGAGTCGGCGGATTGGTCACGGCGTTCGGGCCGCGAGAGCCTGCCGGCTCTCGCCAAGTGGCCCTCGCCGTTCCCGACCTGACCGGGTCGGCGAGCGATCCGTCCAACCGACTTCCGGGCGCGATGTAGTCCCCAACCGCAAAAATTGCGAGTCCGGCTTGGCCGGTTTCGCGGCGCTTTCCAACCCCTTACTATGGCGTATCAAGCTATCGGGTGCTCCATGATTCCTTTCGCCGGCAACCCGCTCGACCGGGCGAGCATCAAGCGGACCGAGGCCGACTGGATCGCGGCCAGGCGGCGCGATGCGTCGTCCTTCATCCTGCCGCTATGGCGGCTGCAGCCCTTTGTCATCGGGCCGGAGAACGCGCCGGCGCCGGTCGAACTCGGCCTGCTCAAGCCCGGCCTCGCCGATTCCCTGGCGGCGCCCGACGCGCCCTGCGTCTTCCTGGGCCTCGACGGCGCGCGAGCCCTCTTCGCGCTGGATATCTCGGCGGCGCGCGATCCGGTGGGCGACGGGCCGCTGGCGGGGCTCGGCCATTTCCGCGACGCCCGGATGGCGGCGGCGACGCTGCCGATCGGCGACGCCGCGATCATGGGTCAGGCCAAGGCGATGATCGACTGGCACAACCGCCACGGCTTCTGCCCCAATTGCGGCGCCCGGAGCGAAATCGCCGATGCCGGCTGGAAGCGGTTCTGCCCGTCCTGCAAGAGCGAGCACTTCCCGCGCACCGACCCCGTCGTGATCATGCTGGCGGTGCATGACGGCGCCTGCCTGGTCGGCCGCAACAAGCGCTTCCCGGGGAATTTCTATTCGGCGCTGGCCGGCTTCATGGAGCCGGGCGAGACCATCGAGGAAGCGGTGCGCCGCGAATTGATGGAGGAAGTGAACCTCAAAGTCGGCAAGGTGCACTATCACGCGACCCAGCCCTGGCCGTTTCCCTCCTCGCTGATGATCGGCTGCCTGGCCGAAGCCGAAAGCCGCGACTTCACGCCCGACGGCGAAGAGATCTCGGCCGCGCGCTGGGTCGATCGCGACATGGCGCGGCGGCTGATCGCCGGCGAACATTTTGCCGACATCGCGGTGCCGCCCGCGGTCGCCATCGCGCATCACCTGATCAAGGCGTTCGCGGAGGGCGCGTTGTAGAGACCTGCGGCGCCTACGGCATGTCGTCGCGGTATTCGTGCGCGGGATAGACGCCGAGGATCGTGAGCTTGGCGGTGAAGAACGCCAGCTCCTCCAGCGCAAGACGAACATTGGCGTCGTCGGGATGGCCTTCGATGTCGGCGTAGAATTGCGTCGCGTTGAACGAGCCGCCGAGCTGGTAGCTTTCGAGCTTGGTCATGTTGACCTGGTTGGTGGCGAAGCCGCCCAGCGCCTTGTAGAGCGCGGCGGGAATGTTCTTCACCCGGAACACGAAGGTGGTGATGATCCGCCGCCCGTCGTTCGGCGCGATGTCGGGCTCTTTCGACATGATGAGGAAGCGGGTGTGGTTGTGATGCTCGTCCTCGACATCGGCGCGCAGCACGTCGAGGCCGTAAAGCTCGCCCGCCATCTTCGATGCGATCGCCGAGATCGTCGGATCGTTCAGCTCGGCGATGTGCTTGGCGGAGCCGGCGGTGTCGTGCCAGTTCTCCGCCTTGAGATTGAGATCGCGAATGATCTTGAGGCATTGCGCCAGCGCCGGCCCCTGGCTGAACACGCGCCTGACGCCTTCGAGGGGCGCCCCTTTGACACCGAGCAATTGATGGCGGATGCGCAGGAAGTGCTCGCCGACGATGTGCAGGCCGGCCTCGGGCAGAAGATGATGGATGTCCGCGATGCGGCCCATCAGCGAATTCTCGACCGGGATCATGCAGAGGTCGGTCTCGCCCCGCTTCACCGCATCGACCGCCTGGTCGAAGGTCGGACAGGGCACGAATTGGGCCTGCGGCAGCGCCTCGCGCGCGGCGATATTGGCATAGGCGCCGGGCTCGCCCTGGAAGGCGACGCGCTTGGCGTCGCGGATGGCCGAACCACTCATGGCGATGTCTTCCGTCCCAATGTCTTGCGCGCCTTCTCGAGATCTTCCGGCGTGTCCACGCTGAGCGGCACGGCATCGACCCGCGCCACCACGAAACGCATCCCCGCCTCGAGGGCGCGAAGCTGTTCGAGTTTCTCGCGCGTCTCGAGCGGCGACGGCGGCAGCGCGACGAAGCGCGCCAGCGCCTCGCGCCCATAGGCGTAGAGGCCGATGTGAAAATAAAGCGGCCCGTCGCCGTGAGGCGCGGTCGCGCGCGTGAAATAGAGCGCCCTGCCGGTCCGCCCGTCCGCCTCCCAGGCGACGACCGGCTTGGGCACATTCGGGTTGGTACGGTCCGACGCATCGACGATCGGCGTCGCCAAGGTCGAGACGTCGGCCTTGGCGCCGACCAGCACATCCGCGACGATGCGGACATAGGCCGGATCGAGCGCGGGCAGATCGCCCTGCAGATTGACGATCACGTCGTGGTCGCGGCCCGGATCGAGGCGCTCCAGCGCCTGGTGGATGCGGTCGGTGCCCGAGGGCAGGTCGGGATCGGTCAACACCGCCCGCCCGCCCGCCGCTTCGACCGCCGCGACGATCTCGCCTTCCGCCGCGGCGACGACCACCGGCCCGAGCTCCGCCAGGACCGCCTGGCGCCAGACGCGCACGATCATCGGCACGCCCGCGATGTCGGCCAAGGGCTTGCCCGGCAGCCGGCTCGACGCCATCCGGGCGGGGATCAGCACGATCGGATTCATCGAAAGCCTTTGAATTCCTTGAATTCTGCGACGCTTCGCCGCAATGACGATTCGAAGTCCATGGGTAATGTCGCCCGGCACTGGGCAGTCGCCAAGCGGAGCGTCACCTTATGGATTCCTGGGAGTTCAACAAGATCGCCGGCGCGGTCCTGGGTACGCTGATCTTCATCCTCGTGATCGCGTTCTCCACCGAAGCGCTGTTCGAACCGGAGAAGCCGGCGAAAGAGGCGTTTCACGTCGAAGGCGTGGTCGAGACCGCATCGACAGGCGGTGCCGCGACCGCGCCCGTCGAGGAGCCGCTGCCCGATTGGGGCACGGTGCTGCCGACCGCGGACATCGCCGGCGGCAAGGCGATCTCGGCGCGCTGCGAGCAGTGCCACGACATCTCCAAGGGCGGCGCGAACAAGATCGGTCCTGAGCTTTACGGCGTGATCGGCCGGCCGCGCGCGACCGAACCCGGATTCTCCTATTCGAGCGCGATGAGCGCCGACCACGAGCCGTGGACCTTCGACAAGATCTTCAAGTTCATCAAGCAGCCGCAGACCTATGTGCCCGGCACCAAGATGAGCTTCGCGGGTCTTCGCAGCGCGCAGGACCGCATCAACCTGATCGCCTTCCTGCGCACGCAGAACGACAATCCGGTTCCGATCCCGCCGCCCGCGCCGGCCAAGGCCGCCGAACCTGCGGCAGCGGCCGCCACGCCGCCCAAGAAGTAGCGGCATCCATCTTGCGGGGCC
>DASWOE010000295.1:0-11988 GCA_036398875.1 Rhizomicrobium sp. | reverse complement strand
GTCGTTGTAGCGTGGCGTCGCGCCGGCGAACAGCCGCGCCGAACGGGGACGTTAATCCGCCTTCGGGGCGGGATTTGGGCGTTCCGGAACGGGACGGGCGTCTTTGTCGTCCGCCGCCCGCGTCGCGCGCTGCGCGCCTTTGCGGCGCTTCAGGTTCTCCCGCAGGGCACTGGCGAGGCGCTCCGCGCGCGTCCGGGGCTTCTTGGCCATGGGGCCGGAACGGGCCTTTCCCTTTGCCCTGCGGTTGGCTATAGCAGCCGTCCTTCGGCCCAGATCGGGCCACGGATGCCGGAGTAGCGTAGTGGTAGCGCAACCCCTTGGTAAGGGGTAGGTCGAGAGTTCAATTCTCTCCTCCGGCACCAGTTCTTCGCGGAAAATAGCCCCTTCTTGCGCGCCGCCCGGGCACGCGGGCGGACCTTCGCCCCGCAAGACCGAGCCGGTGGGCTGAAAGCCGAGCCGGCCTGCCCTTCCCGCCGGGAAACGGAAGAGTGGGGCTTTCAACTCGCGACGACTTCAAAATACCGCCTGTAAGATCGATGAGCGTTGATGTAGCTTGAAAAATCGGTATCCGTTCTACGCCTTTGCGTCTCTCGAATAGATAAGAAATTCCCACCGGCATGGGCCGGTCTGGAGGGTCGATGTCATCGGAAAACCGGCCGGACGTCTGCCTCGTCGTCCCGCCCTTCGACGCGATCAATTTTCCCGCACTCGGGCCGTCGGTGCTTGCCGCGGCGTGCCGTGCGCGCGGCCTCAGAACCGAAATCCTCTATGGCAGCATGATGCTGGCAGCGCAGATCGGCTACGCGGATTACAAGGCCGTGTGCGATTCGCCGATGAGCCTGCTGCTGGGCGAGCACCTCTTTCGTCCGCACGCCTATCCCGAACGATCGGACCGCCCGATCGCGCCGCCGGGCCGGCTTCCCAAAGACCTTCGACTCCTGCGGGACAGACTGGCGCCGGACATCGGGCCCTATCAGCAGGCGCTCGCGGACCGCATCGTTGCGCTGAACCCGCGCATTCTGGGCATCTCCTCCACCTTCCAGCAGAACCTCGCGGCGGCGGGCGTGGCGCGGCTCGTCAAACAGGCGGCGCCGCATATCGTCGTCGTCATAGGCGGCGCGAACGTCGCCGGCCCCATGGGCGCGGGCCTTGCCGGCGTCTTTCCCTGGATCGACCATTTCTTCGTCGGCGAGGCCGACTTCGAATTTCCGGACTTCTGCGAGCGCCTCGTTCGCGACGGCATCAGGCCGCAGGACAGATTGGTCAAATGCGCGCCGATCGACGACTTCGCCCGCGTCTTTGCACCGGACTTCTCCGATTACTTTTCGGCGCTGCGGCAGTTCCAGCAGGCGGGGCGGCTGCCGCCGGAGCTTCCGGAGTTCCTCACGATGGAAAGCTCCCGCGGCTGCTGGTGGGGCGCCAAGCACCACTGCACGTTCTGCGGCCTCAACGGCGAGGGCATGGAATTTCGCCAGAAGCCCGCCGGCCGCGTGCTGGACGAGATCCGGACGCTGACCGCGCGCTGGGACGCCAAGCGGTTCTTCCTGGCGGACAACATCATGCCGCTCGGCTATTTCAAGACGCTGCTGCCGGAACTCGCGAGCTGGCCCGAGCGCCCGCGGCTGTTCTACGAGGTGAAGGCCAATCTGCGCGACGAGCAGATTCAAATCATGGCGAGGGCCGGCATCGATGCGATCCAGCCGGGGATCGAATCGCTGTCTTCGAACGTCCTTCGATTGATGCGCAAGGGCGTATCGGGTCTGCAAAACCTGTCCCTGCTGCGATCCTGCAAGTCGATGGGGACAAGGGTGGCCTGGAACTATCTATACGGCCTTCCCGGCGAAAGCATCGAAGACTATGAATCGGTGCTGCAGCTGATGCCGAAGATCGAGCATCTCCAGCCGCCGTCCGGCCTGAACAGGATCATCGTCGATCGCTTCAGCCCGTATCACAACACGCCGGAGCAATTCGGCATCGAAAGCATTTCTCCCGTCGGCGGCTATACCGGTCTTTATCCCATCGACGCGCCGCTGGCCGACATCGCCTATCACTTCTCCGGCCACTATTCGACGCCGCTGCTGGAGGACAAGGACATGATCGCCCGGCTGCAATTGGCGATCGGGGTCTGGAAGCACCAATGGTCGCGAACGGACCGGTTGCCGGCGCTGCGCCTCATCGACAGCGGCGGCGGCGAGCTTGCGGTCGCGGACACAAGGCGCGTCGCCGTCGCGGGCCTCACCGTCATTTCCCGCCGGATGTTCGAGGTGTTGAAACATTTCGAACGGCCCCGGCCGTCCGAGGAGATGGACGGCGCGATGGCCGCCGAGGTCCGGTTCCTGCTCGAACGGCACTTCGTGGTGGAGCATGAGGGCCTGCTGCTGACGGTCGTGACGCGGTCCCATGACGTCGCGCGCCGCGAGGCGCCGCATCGCGCGGCGCAGACCGCGGCCGCCTGACATGACCCTGGAAAGCCGCCCGGAGGACGCGAATTGCCAGCCGCGCGAGGCCGCCGGGGCGGAACGGCCGATGACCATCGCCCTGGCGCATGAGGCGGCGGGGCGGGCCGGCCAAGCGCTCGCGGCGGCATGGGCCGTCCTGGACGCGACGCCGGACGACCCGTTGGCGAAGGCACTCGTCGCACGCCTTCTTCTGGACAGTCCGGATCTGATCACGCCGGACAGGGCATCGTCCTTGCGCGCCCTTCTGGGCGACGCGGATGTCGATCCCTGGTTCATCGGCGCAGCGGGCTGGGTTCTGCTTGCGCGCGAGACGCCCGTCTTGCATGCGTCGGCCGCCGCGGCGCCCGCCGCCGTGGGGCAGTGGCTGGAGACCAACCTGTTGGCCCAGCAGCTGCTGCGCGAAACGCATGTCACGAATCTGGATGTCGAGATCTGCCTGACGGCGCTTCGCCGCTGGCTGCTGTTGTCGGGTCGCTGGCCCCGGTTTCCCCGTTCCGTCGAAGCGCTGGCGGCGCAGACCGTTCGAAACGACGGGGCCTGGCTTTTCGATGCCGAAGAGGAAGAACGCCTCGGCGCGCAAGGCGACACGGACATCGCGCGCACCTATCGGCCGCCGCCGCTTTGCGATGTCGTGCGGCCGGCCCATGCCGATCCGACAACCCGCGCCGTCGCGGGCCAATACGAATCCTGGCCGTATCCGGCCTGGTCCCGTGTCATGGTCTCCAAGACCACGACCCTGCCGCGTTTGCTCGAGAAGCTCGACCCCGACGGCCCGCGCGGCGCACCCTTGAAAGCGGAGATCCTGGTCGCCGGCTGCGGCACCGGGCGCGAAGCGGCCATCTGGGCGCGCCAATGTCCGGACGCCCATATCACCGCGATCGACATAAGCGAGGCCAGCCTGCGCTACGGAACGGAGCGTTGCGCGGCGGCCGGATTGCGCAACATCACGTTTCGCGCGCTCGATCTTCACGACGCCGTATCGCTGGAAACCCGGTTCGACGCCATCATCTGCAGCGGCGTGCTGCATCACCTGCCCGATCCGGAGGCGGGATGGGAGGCGCTCCTGCCCGCGCTCAAGCCCGGCGGCGTCATGCGCGTGATGGTCTACAGCGCGGTGGCGCGGCTGCGGATACGGGCCGCGCAGACCCTGATCGCCGATCTGGCGGCGCAGCCGGTCGATGCCGACCTGCTGCGCGCGGCGCGACGGCGCCTGATCGAGAAGGCACCGGGTTTGGTGGCGGGATCGCCCGACTTCTATACGCTGGCCAGCGTGTTCGACCTGCTCCTGCACCGGCATGAAGACGCCTTCGACGTGCCGCGCATTGCCAGAGCGATCGAGAAGCTGGGGCTTGTCTTTCTGGGATACGGCCTGCCGCCGCGCCGGCGCGCGGCCCAGTTCCGTGCCGGCGCGCCGATCGGCAAGCTTTACCGGGACATCGCCGCCTGGAGCCGGCTGGAACGGGACGATCCATTCCTGTTTTCGCAGATGTACGATTTCTGGTGACGCAAGCCGCTTTCCTGACCGCCGTGCGATCACATATTGCCGCCGCCGGCCTTGCGCAGGAAATGTCCCACCGCCAAGGCCCGCAACAGCACGATGCGATAGGACAGCTCGGTCGAATCGCTCTCCCACCCCTCCTGCGGCCAGTCGGCGGCCAGTCCCTGCAGACGATCCAAATCGAGCGCCCTGGCCGCCGCGGCGTTGTCGCCCAGTCGCGCGAGTTCCGCCACGATCGGGGCTCGCGCCGCGTTGACGCCTTCGTGCCAATCGGCGGCCTGCCGGCCACGGCGCCGTTCGTTCAGGACGGTGGCGGGGACACGATCCACAAAGGCCCGGCGCGCGAGCGCCCGCGTGACGCCGTTCGACAGGAACTGCTCCGTCGGGGCGCCCAGGCAGAACTCGACCAGCCGGCGGTCCGTGGTCGGATCGCGCTGGTCGATGCCCCAGCCGGCCAGCGTGCCCTTGTTCACGTTTCCCATATCGATGCGCCGCAGCGCCCAAAGCCGGGTCGCAAAACCGTCCTTGCGCGGCCGATAGGTGAAATCGAGATCGCGCGACCGCGCCCTGCCCTCCAGGTCGAGCTCCGCGAGCCGCCCCGGATGGATGCCGGTATAGGACCTCACATCGAGATTGCGGTGCGCGATCACCCGCTTCAGCCAGGCCCAGAGGAACGGCGGCAATTGGGGACCGAAGCTGGCGGCGAGAGCGCCGAGCCGGCTCATATGACCGCTGCGGATCACGGCGGCGCATTCGCGGTACCAACTGAGCCAGCGTCCGCGCCCGAAATCCTGCGCCAAGCGCTCGAAGCCGTTATAGCTGAACGTCAGGTTTCCCATATAGGCCGGCAGCAGCACGGAGATCTTCCGTCGGCGAATCGAGTCGTTGATGGCGCAGACCCAGACGCCGTTGGGCAGATCGCGGACCGGCTGTTCGAACAGGAAGAAATAGCGATCGAGATCTGCAAGCAGCGAAGCGGGGTCGCCGCGGATCGCGACATGCTCGACGTTCGGATAGAGCGCCGCCGTCGCCGCCGCGAGCGGGCCCTCGTCGCAAATGCGGCCGTCGCGCGGGTCGGCCTCATAGCCTTCGCGCGGGACGCCCGTAAAGGCCGCGACGCGCCCACCCGACAGGGCCATCTCGCGGGCCGCGGTCGCGGTGACGACGGAGCTGTCGAGCCCGGCGCTCAGATGCGTGGCGACCATGCCGGAGGCGCCGCGCAGCCGCGTCCGCACGGCCTGATCGAGATGATGGCGCAGCCCCTCCTCATAATCGCCCGCCGTCTTGAAGGGCGCCTGCGGCCGGGACGGTTCCCAATAGCGGCGGCTCGCGAGCCCCTTGGCATCGACGGTGACGACATGGCCGGGCTCGACGCGCTCGATTCCGCTGAAATAGGACGGCGAGCCCGATTCCGGCAGCAGGACGACGAACTCCGCGACGCGATCCTCGTCCGGCGCGCGCGGAATCTCCGCCAAAGCGTGCAGGCCCTTGGGCATGCTTGCGAAGGCGAACAGTCCGGCGGCGCGATGATAGTGCAGCGGCCGCTGGCCCAGCGGATCGCGCGCCAGCACGAGGCGGCGGTGCCGCGAATCCCAAACCGCGAAAGCGAAGTCGCCGACAATGCGGTCGAGGCAGCCCACGTCCCAACGCTCGAAGGCCGCCAGCAGGATCGCCGCGTCGCAGAGCGTCCGTCCGGGCGGCAAGGCCAGCGCGGCGACAAGGTCTTCGCGATTGTCCAGCCGGATGTCGGCCACCAGGACGATCCCGCCGGACGAACCGATCAGCGGCTGACGGTCGTGAACGTCTTCGGGCAGCAGGCGAAAAAGCGCGCGGCCGACGGCGAGGAAACCATCGTCCCATCGATCCGCCGCGTCGGGCCCATAGATTCTCTGGGCCGCGAGCATCCGGTCACAGCAGGGCGCCGCATCGCGCCGGCCGTCAAGACGCCACAAGCCGGCGATAGCGGTCATCGCTAGACGCCGAGAGGCTTATCCGCGGGAAGTGCGTCGATCAGGCCTTCCATGCGCAGGCCTTCAAGCAGTTCGAGAACGTCGCGTCGGCAGATTTGCGGCGTGACATCGTATTCCTTCGTAATGGTCGCACAGATGTCTTCGATGCTGACGGGGGAGGACGCCAACTCCCACACGCGCGAACCCACCTGGTTCAACCCGTAGCAGATGCCCTTCTCAATATGCAGCGCAACGATCTCGCCGTTGACCGTGGCCTGAACCAAGTTACTGCTGCGCACAACGAATGACGCAGCCGTCAGCGGCGGATTGTTTTGCATTTCATATCCGTCTGCCGACTGCTGTGCGCCGACCTGATCAGCTCAGCAGAATGAGAATCTCGGGACCGAACTGGATTCCGGTCTCCGCCTCATCGGCGCCGATGCGATGAAAGACCGGCTTTTCATACGGGGCGCGCACCGAACCGGACTCGTTGATGCCAATGGATTCCCGCCGCTCGTCGATTCTAGCCATGATGATCCCTCTAGTTCGGCCAAGATTAGAACTTATAAGCCAAACAATGAACGGTCAATATATACAAAGGTTCCCCGGGGGGCGGAAATTGTCGCAACCGCAATTCCGGAGCCCAAGCCCGCATCGCGCCGGCTCCCTCCCCCCGCACCTGCCGCGTCGTCGAGCATGTGGTCCTCGAGCCGCGCCGCCTCTGCGGCGAGCCGGCGGTAGTCGTGCGGCCAGGCAACGCGAAAAACAGGCACCCGCGCCAGCAACGCGATCCCGCGCGCAAATCGCTGCGCCGCGCCATCCATCACGCCAAGATATTCGCGGCGGAAGGTCTGCTCCATGACCGCCTCCAGGGCGTCGCCCCCCCTGAGCCGCGAAATCTCCGCTTGAGAGCAATTCGCAGTATCGGTCAGCACATATATTCTGGCGAGGGGCAAGCCCTGCTGCGGCGCGCGCAACGTCACCGGCCAATGGTATTTGTCCAGACCGTCGGCGACCGGATCCAGCCGGTCCACGTCCCTGCCCGACGCTTCCGCCGAATCCCGCCACAGCCTCAGCCGCGGGATGCCGGACCATGCGAGCGGGTGGCCCGCCTCCGGAAAGGTTATGGCGCAGACATCGTCGGACAGAAGGTCGTAGCCCTTGTCGTGATAATGGGCGGCGAGCGTCGATTTGCCGGCGCCCGAGCGGCCCGCAATGGCGACGGCGCGATCGCGCACCACGACGGCATTGGCGTGCAGCGGCAACAATGCGCGCTGGTGGCACAGCAGGCCGAGCGCCCCGCCGAGCAGATAGGCGCGCACGTCCCGGTCCGACGCGCCGGGGAGAGCGTCGATGACGATCTCGCTGCCGGCGCGCATGCGATAGCGCGCGATGTCGCCCACGGCGAGTTGAATTTCACCGTCAGCGATCTGGACGGCAGGCCCGCGGTGGCGCGCGCCGGCCAGGACGGGATCCAAAGGCGCCCAGCGGATCTCGACGTCGGGGCCCGGGCCGCAAGCGCCTTCGGCACCGGCCGCCAATTCGGGGATGGGACGCTCCGACCGAATGCGCAGGCCTAGCGCGAAATATGTCCAAGGCGGTTTCATGGGCGTCATCTCGTTGGCTCGCGGCCGAACTCCACCGATTGGACGCATGGAACGCGCAACCCCTCAATCCAAATCCGCACGACGTTCGATGGCTCCGCTCGCCCGCGAATATTGCCCGCGCGGCTCGGACAGTTCTCCCGGCCGGAGAGGACCGCTCAATAAGTCACCGTCACCGTGATGCCGTCGGCGAAAACGCCAAGCGACGCGAATTGATGAATCGCAAGGCTGCCATAGACCGTGAATGATGTGAGGGCAAGAGCGCTCGCGGTGTAGGACTGCGTCGCCGATGGCGTGGTGCCGTCGCCCCAGATCGTGCCCAAGGCATCGGTTGTATAGAGGTTGTAATTCAGCCGCGCGGTTCCGAAGCCCATTTTCCGTTGGGTGAAGGTGCCGTAGGTGCCCGCCGACAGAGCGATCGTGAAGCTGGGCAAGGTCGCTCCGATGGTGATGGTGCAGGTCACGGTGACGGTGCCGTTGGACCTCGCCGGCGCATTGGCGCCGGGCGAATACAACCCGAACGCGACGCCGGTGGCGGTCACCAGGATCGGATTGGGCAGCCCGCCGCAGGTTGCCGCGGATGCCGACCCCGAAGCCAACGCGGCGAGGAGCGCGAAGCACAAGACATAGCCGGGCAGGCGCGGCCGGAGGATCGTCATATCCCGCCGCCTTTCGCGCAGAGAACCGGCCCCAGCCGGGCAATCGCGTCCCGTGCGGAAACGGCGGGCGGCAAAATGTCGAAATGACAGGTCTCCCCGCCATATTCGACCGTGCCCCGGAGGAGATGGGGGAAGTCCGCAATGAAGATCTCGCCGTCGCGCCCCACGACGAGCGGCTCGCCGCCGTCGTTCAGCGTCACGCGCGAGCCGGCCGGCGGCGGGTTTCCGTTCTGCAGATGCAGGACGACGATGGCGGGATCGTGGGACGTCGGCGCCAGATCGACGATCACCCCGCTCATCCGGCGCGGGACGACGACTTTGTCCGTCGTATCGACCACGGTCGAAAAACCGTAGTCGCGCGGATCGATGGAAATCCGGTTCCCGGTAAAGGGCACCAGACCCGTGATCAGCGCGTCGCCGTCCGAATCCGCAGTCGCGACCGGCCGGTTCTCGCGGAAGACGCGCACGTCCTGCGCGCCCGTATGCACCAGCGCGACGGCGCCGTTCGGCATCTGCGTCGCATACAGCGCGCCGTCCATCGCGACCACCCCGCCCGTGGCAAGAAGCCGTCCGGCCACACGGCCGCCGGTCGCCGCGACGGCGGCGTCGAGGCTGCCATGCGGCTCGATCCACGTCGCTTCCGCCTGCGCGCTGTCGCCGTCGCCGGTGGCGGCGGAGACGCGGTAGCCGAAACCGCCATCGGGATTGACCGACCGAATGAGGCTGGCTTCTTCCTCATTGGCGCGGCTTCCGACATGCGCCGTGGCATTGGCGATGAGGTCGCCGCCAAGCGCGATGCTGAGAAACGTCTCGGCCGTCCAGGTGCGATTGACGCAGTCGTATAGGCCCGTCGTGCCGATATACCAGCCGTCCGCGAAGGACAGCGTATACGACACCGAGGCAAGCCGCGTCGCGTCGCGGCCGTCGCGGCGCAACGCGATCCACGATGCCGTGAGCGAGCCGGCGTCGGCCAGACCGAGATTCGCGCCGAGCTGCAGCTGCAGCTTGGGCGGCGCGATGCCGCCGATGGTCGCGATGTCTTCGTAACGTCCGGAGGTCGCGCTGACCGTGGCGAAGAACCCGACGGGATAGGATTGCGTGTCGATCGATGCCGAATAGAGCACGCCGGTGCGAGGACCGCCGGCATCCGTGCTGCTGCTCCCGGCGGCGGCGATCTGCATCACGCCGAAATGTCCGAGCGAGAACGCCGCGCCCCCGCCGGCGAGCTGGACATGCGCGGTCGCCTCGCCATGCGCTTCGAGCGTGAGCCCGCTGGTGACGCCGATGCGGTAGGTTCCGGCCAGCACCGCCGCGCGGTAGTCGAAGCTTCGCGTCCCGTAATTGCGGCGGAGAAATCCGATATCGAGATCATAGGACGAGAGCCCCGGGCGCAGCAGCCTGTCGGTCGCGAAGAAGGGAAGCACGGCCGTGGTCTGGCGCCCGAGCAGGTCGCGGATCACGATGCTCGCCTCGCCGGCGCCGCTGACGATGGGAAGGTTGTCGATCTCGAAGGGGCCGCCCGCAACGCCGGTCTCGAACACCTGCGCCGCGTTGACGAACACATCCAAGGTTGCGGGAACCGCCGTCTGGCCGAAGAAACTGGGCAGCGGAAACGTCGCGAGATCGGGCCGAAGCTCGAAATCGCTCGCGATCTGCAGGCCGGCGAACCGCGCCGGGCGCGACCAGTCGAGCCCGCCGGAAATCGCGTCGCCGAGCGACCAGCGGCGCATCGAATCCTGCTCGTCGAACTCGGCAGCCGTGTCCAGCCGCGTGACTTGCGTCCTTCCCGCCCCGCTTTGGACGAAACCGTTCGAGGTCAGCGATCCCAGCGGCGTGAAAAGGGTGCCGTTCAGCACCGCGCCCAGGCCTGCCGTGGCGCGGGCATGGCCGAAATCGTCCACCGTCGCGGACAGATCGTAAGTGCCGATGAATCCCGTGCCGGCAGTCGCCACCTCGGGCGCCGCCGGCGGCGCGAGATCGAAGACTTGCGGCACCAGACGGTCGTCATCAGCCGTGAGCTGGAGCCTCTGTTCCTCGCTGACGAGTTTGGCGCGCACGCCGCCGAGCTGCGCCAGCGCGACCATGCCGTCGGCGCCGACCTCGGCCGGATCCGTCCTGATGCCGGACGCGTTGAGGTCGGCGGCCTCGACGAATATCGCGCCGTCCTTGTCGATCACCTTGGCGATCACCGGACTTGCATGGCCGTTGATCCAGACGGCCAGGAGAAGCCGTTCCGCGCCTTTTTCCGCCCCCGCCGCGCCGAAAAATACGCCGCATACCGCCGCCAGGGCCGCAAGGCCGGCATGCGCGACGGTCACGGAGCGATAGCGACCGGCGCGCCGACCGCGGTATTGTTGCTGCCGTCGCGGCCTTCGACTCGCAGCGTCTCGCCAGGCGTCGGGCCCGGCCATGCGACCACCCAGCGCCGCGAGGCGCCCGCCAGAACATAGGAAATCGCATGGGGCGCGACGGCGATTTTCGCTCCCCCGGAGGCGACGAGGAACATGTCCAGGAGTTTTGCGTGGCGCGCGCCGCCATTGTGCACCCGGAGCGTGAGACCGCCCGGATTGCGTTGCGCGCTCCATTCAAGCCGGGGGGCGGTGGGATGGGCCGCCGCCACGAAAACCGGAATGTTCAATTGCAGCAGCACGCGGACGCCTTGCGCGTCCGCCGCCTGCGGATCGGGAAGCTCGCTGACGAGGAGCCGGTAGCTCTGTTCGGCGGCGGTCGCGCTTCGCCGGATCAGCAGGCGGATGGTTTGCCGCCGCTCGGGGATCAGGCGCCCGATCGGCGGACTGACGTTCAATGCATCGCTCGGGCCGAATTGCTCGCCTTCGTCCGTCTGGCGCCAGTCCAGTGCCTGAATCTGGATCGCGACAGGTTCCGCGCCGTGATTGGTGACGTAGAACACCGCCCTGTCGCCGCCGGACGGAAGATCGATGGTGGTCGGAGCGATTTCGAACGAGCCGGCCGCGGCCGGCCGGAACGGCTGCAACGCCCCTATCGCGGCCGCGACGGCCGTTCCGGCCAAAACCAGCTTCGGAGCGCGCATCCCGCGGACTCAATAGGTCAGCGTGACGGTGACGAGATCGGCATAGAGGCCGGCGCCCGGATGCTGCAGCGCGGGGATGCGGCCATAGATGGTGTAGCTCTGCGGCGCGAGAACCGTCGTGCCGCCGACCGTGGCGGTCGAAAGCGTGCCGTCGCCCCATAGCGTGGCATGGGACGAGTTCGTGTACATCAGGTAGTTGAGCGTGCCGCCGGTCACGATGCCCGTCATCGAGCGCGCCGCTTGCGTCGCGCCGGTGCCCGTGCCCACGTCGGGCGCGATCGTGTAGGAGACGCCGGCCGTGCAGGTCGCCGTCACCGTGCTGGTCGTGTCGGTCGGCGTGGCGCTGACGCTGGAATAGTTGCCGAAGATCATGTCGGTGGCCGTGACCAGGCAACCCGAGAGGACCGTGGCCGTCACGCTGAAAGTGGTTGTGGCGGTCGCCGCCTGGCCTTGCATCGTGCTGCCGGCGAACAGTGCGGCCGCGGCCGCCGTGCGAAATGCGAAGCGCAAAGCCTTGCGCCGCGAAAGCGATAGTTCCTGTAAATGCATCGAGCGGTGTCCTTTTTGACTGCGACGAGCCGTTCAACTCGCCGAATAGCGACATTGCCGGATGGCAACCTGCGCGATTTTCACACTACCGACACAACCAATACCAATACTTGAACGGGTACAGTAAAAATTCGATAAGTATGAGTACTTAGCGAGTATACGGGAACTAATATTTGCACCGCAGCAATGTTTTTCCGAATCCGACGTATTCAAATCCG
>DASWOE010000294.1:0-17879 GCA_036398875.1 Rhizomicrobium sp. | reverse complement strand
CGCCATCCGGAGCGCCAGGGCGAGGAAGACGTCTTCGCCGCCGCCTTTGCGGATTTGAAGGCCCGCGGCTTCGTCGATGCGGTCGTCGAACTGCCGCAAGGCGTGTTCCAGGAGGGCGCCGGCGATGCCATCTGGGATGGCGACCGCGAATTCTTCTGGGCCGGCCACGGGCCGCGCTCCAGCCCCCAATCCGTTCGTGTCATCTCGGAAACCTTCGGCCGGGAGGCCGTCGCGCTCGAACTCGCATCGGAGCGTTTCTATCACCTCGACACCTGTTTCTGCCCCCTCGCCGGCGGCAACGTCCTGTTCTATCCGCCGGCCTTCACGCCCGCGGCGCTGGCCGAAATCCATCGCCGCGTTCCGCCGGCGCAGCGCATCGAGGCGAGCGACGAAGAGGCCGCCGCCTTCTGCGTCAACGCCGTCAATCTGGGCCGTGAGATCGTGATGGCCAAGGCGCCGGCGTCGCTGAAGGCCAAGCTCGCGGCGCGCTTCTACCGCCTCGCCGAAGTCGATCTGTCGCCGTTCATGCTGTCGGGCGGCGCGGCCTACTGCATGACCCTGCGCCTGGACCGGACGAGCCGCGCGGCGCGGGCGGTGCAGGCGGCGGAATAGCCGCGATGAACCACATGGCCATCCGGCGGACGGCGGACCTGATCGCGCTCGAAGCGCGCTACGGCGCCGCGAACTACAAGCCGTTGGATGTCGTGCTGACGCGCGGGCAGGGCGTCTATGTCTGGGACGTCGATGGCAACCGCTATCTCGATTGTCTTGCCGCCTATTCGGCGGTCAATCAGGGCCATTGCCATCCCAAAATCCTGGAGGCGATGGTCGAACAGGCCGGGCGCCTGACGCTGACCTCGCGCGCCTTCCGCAACGATCAGCTCGTGCCGTTCTACGAAGAGCTCTGCGCGCTGACCCATTCGCACAAGATCCTGCCGATGAATTCCGGCGCCGAGGCGGTGGAAAGCGCCCTGAAGATCGCGCGCAAATGGGGCTATACGGTCAAGGGCGTGCCCGAAGGCGCGGCCGAGATCATCGTCTGCGACAACAATTTCCACGGCCGCACGATCGCCATCGTCGGCTTCTCCACCGATCCGGCCTCGCGCAACGGTTTCGGCCCCTTCGCGCCGGGCTTCAAAGTCATTCCGTTCGGCGATGCGGCCGCGCTGGAGGCCGCGATCACGCCGAACACGGTTGCCTTCCTGGTCGAGCCCATCCAGGGCGAGGCCGGCGTGATCGTTCCGCCGCCGGGCTATCTGAAGGCCGCGCGCGATCTGTGCACGCGCCACAATGTCCAGCTGATCCTGGACGAGATCCAGACGGGATTGGGCCGCACCGGCAAGCTGCTGGCCGAAGAGCATGACGGCATCGAGGCCGACGTGACGCTGATCGGCAAGGCGCTGTCGGGCGGCTTCTATCCCGTTTCCGCCGTGCTTTCGAACAGCGACGTCATGGATGTGCTGCATCCGGGCGAGCACGGCTCCACCTTCGGCGGCAACCCGCTGGCCTGCGCCGTCGGCCGCGCCGCGATCCGCGTGATCGCGGAGGAGGGCCTGGTCGAGAACGCGGCACGGATGGGCGCGCGGCTCAAAACCGGCCTCGATGCCGTGCGCACGGCGCGGGTAAGGGACGTTCGCGGCCGCGGGCTCATGCTCGCGGTGGAATTGCACCGCGATGCCGGCGGCGCGCGGCGCGTGTGCGAGCGATTGCTGGCGCGCGGACTGCTCGCCAAGGAAACGCACGAGCACACGATCCGCATCGCCCCGCCGCTCATCCTGACGGCCGAGCAATGCGACTGGATCGTCGAGCAATTCGCGGTTGCACTCGCCTAGACGGCCCGCTACGACGCCTGACCGGCCTGGGCCGACACGCGCACGCCGTCGCCGGCCCGCAGCGAGTCCGGCGGATTGTCGATCACCCGGTCGCGACGCGTAAGGCCGGCGGCGATTTCCACCGAGGTGCCGTAGTCGCGCAGGATCGTCACCGGCTTGATGACGACGCGGTTTGCGGCTCCGATCAGCGCCACCTGCGTGCCATTGTCGCCGAAGATCAGCGCGCTGGCCGGAAGGCGGATCGTGTTGCGGCTTGCCGGCAGGTCGAAAGTCACCTGCGCATAATCGCCGGGATTGAACAAATTGCCGGGATTGTCGGCCTGGAGCTGGACCAGGATGGTGCCGGTCTGGGTGCTGACCGATTCCGCGTTCGCCGCGAGCGCCGCGACGAAGACCTGGCCGGGATGTTCGAGCACCGTGAACTGCGCCTTCATGCCGGGCTTGATCTGCTCCGAATAGCTCTGCGGAACGTTCACATAGATGCGCACCTTGCTGTCGTCGGCGACGGTGAAGAGCGGCGTGGCGCCGGCCGTGCCGGTGCCCACGGTAATCAGCGCGCCGACATCGACCGAGCGGCTGGTCACGGTGCCGTCGAACGGCGCGGTGATGCGCTTGAAGCTTTCCAGCGCCGCGAGCCGATCGACATTGGCGCGGGCCGAGGCGACGGCGGCGTCCTTGGCCGCGAGATCGGCGTTCTTGGTATCGACATCCTGCGGCGCGACCGCGTTCTGCTTGGCCAGCAGGTTCCAGCGCTTGGCGGTGACCGCCGAGAGCTTCTGGTTGGCGATGGCGGTGCCGAGATCGGCCTTGGCCTGGGCCAGCTCCTGGTCCTGGTCGGGGATGTCGATGTCGGCGAGCAATTGGCCGGCCTTCACTTTCGCCCCGATATCGGCGTACCACGCCTTCAGATAGCCGCTGACGCGCGCATAGATCGGCGCGCTGTTGAAGGCCTGGACATTGCCCGGCAGGACCAGGCTTCCCTTCGCGCTGGTCTCCAGATTGATCACGCTGACGATCGGCAGCGAATTTTCCTGCGTCCAGCTGTCGGTCTCGCGGCTCGCCATGACGCGCGTGGCGACGCCCAGCACGATGATCACGGCCGCGACGCCGCCGGCCACGATGCCGGCAAGCTTGAGCCGGCGCGGCGGGACATAGTTCAGGGGATTGTTCGTCTCAGGCATAGGCTTCTTCTCCGGCGGACGGGGCGGCAGGGCGGTGAACGTCGCTGGCGCGGCGGGCCTTGCGTCCGTGAACGATGCTGAACACGACAGGCACGAACAGAAGCGTCGCGCAGGTCGCGAATACCAGGCCGCCGATCACGGCGCGGCCCAGCGGCGCGTTCTGCTCGCCGCCTTCGCCCAGGCCCAAGGCCATGGGCGCCATGCCGATGATCATGGCGAGCGCGGTCATCAGGACCGGGCGGAAGCGGGTGACGCCCGCCTCGATCGCCGCCAGCGCGGCATTGCCGGTGGCGGCCAGCCTTTCGCGCGCGAAGCTCACCACGAGGATGGAGTTCGCGGTCGCGACGCCCATGCACATGATGGCGCCGGTCAGCGCCGGCACCGACAAGGTCGTGTCGGTCGCGAATAGCATCCACACGATGCCGGCCAGGGCGGCGGGCAGGGCGGTGATGATCACGAACGGGTCGAGCCAGGACTGGAAGTTCACCACGATGAGCAGATAGATCAGGACGATCGCCGCGAGCAGGCCATAGGACAGCCCGGTGAAGGCCGATTCCATCGTCACCACCTGTCCGCGCAAGGTGACGGTCACGCCCCGGGGCTTGTCCTTGGCCAAGTCGGCGATGGCCTGGCGGACATCGGCGGCGACGGCGCCCAGGTCGCGGTCCTGCGGCGTCGCATAAAGATCGATCGCGGGCAGGACGTTGTAATGCGAGACGACGGCATCGGACTGCTCGCGCGATATCCTGCCCAGTCCGCCCAGGATCTGCAGGCCGCCGGATGCGCCGGTGATGGGCAGGTTTTCCAGGCTGGCGAGGCTGTTCAGCTGGTACTCCGGCATCTGCGCCACGATGGGATAGGACACGCCGGTCTGCGGGTTCAGCCAGAAGGTCGGCGCCGTCTGCGAACTGCCGGCGAGCGAGGTCACCACGCTGTTGGTCACGTCGCGCTCGGTCAGGCCCAGCTGCGCCATGCGCGAGCGATCGACATCGACCCGAAGCTGCGGATTGCGGAAGGATTGCTGCATGCGCGCATCGGCGAGTCCCGAAATGCCGCGCAGGCGATCCAGCAATTCGAGCGCATAGGTGCGGTCCTTGTCGATCTTCGGACCGGTGATCTGCACGTCGATCGGTGCCGGCGCGCCGAAGTTCAGGATCTGGCTGATGATGTCGGCGGGCAGGAACGAGAACGTCGTGCCGGTGAACTGCTGCGGCAGGACCTCGCGCAACCTGCGCACATAGTCCGCCGTGGCGTGATGATCCGGCTTCAGCGTCACATAGATGTCGCCGTCCTGGTAACCGATCAGGCCGGAATTGTTGTAGACCGTGTTGATGGCGCTGGTGGGCAGGCCGATGTTGTCGATGATGGACGCGATCTCGTCCGGCGGGATGGTCTTGCGGATTTCCCGCTCGATGTCGCCGAACATCGCCGCCGCGTGCTCGATGCGCGTGCCGACCGGCGGACGCACATGCAGGGTGATCTGGCCGGCATCGACCGAGGGGAAGAAGTTCGAGCCCAGCAGCGGGAAGAGCGCGAAGGAAGCGACCACGAAGCCCAGGAAACCGATGACGAACAGCCGCCGGTTTCCCAGCGCCATCGCCAGCAGGTTGCGATAGCCCTCGCGGATATTCTCGAACCGCGCTTCGAAGCCGCGCTGGAAGCGCGCCAGGGGATTGCTCCCCGGCGCGCCGTGCAGATCGCGCTCGCATTCGTCTTCCGGCTCGCCGGGCCGCAGATGGGGCTTGAGCAGATACATCGCCATGGTCGGCACCAGCGTGCGCGACAGCACGAAGGACGCGATCATCGCGAACACGACCGCTTCGGCCAGCGGCACGAACAGGAAGCCGGCGACGCCCTTCAGCGCGAACATCGGCACGAACACGATGCAGATGCAGAGCAGCGAGACGAAGGCCGGCTGCACGATCTGCTGCGCGCCGTCCAGGATGGCGGTCCTGACCGGCTTGCCGTGCTCCAGATGCCAGTTGATGTTCTCGATCGTCACCGTGGCGTCATCGACCAGGATGCCGACGGCGAGCGCCAGCCCGCCCAGCGTCATGATGTTGAGCGTTTCGCCCGCATACCACAGCGCCGCCAGCGCGCAGAGAATGGCCAGCGGGATCGAGATCGCGATGATCACGGTGGAGCGCCAGCTGCCGAGGAACAGCAGGATCATCAGGCTCGTCAGGGCGGCGGCGATGGCGCCCTCGCGCACCACGCCCGAAATCGCGCCCTTCACGAACACCGACTGGTCGTTGAGCAGGCTGATCTTGAAGGCCGGCGGCAGGGTCGCCTGGAGCTGGGGCAGGACGTTCTTCACGCCCTGCACGATGTCGAGGGTCGAAGCCGACCCGGTCTTGAGGATGGTGGTGAGCACGGCGCGCAGCCCATCGACATGCACCACGCTCTGCTGCGGCGGATTGCCGTCGCGCACATGGCCGACGTCGTGGACATAGATCGTGGCGCCGTTCTGGAACTTGATCGGGATGTTGTTCAAATCCTCGATCGTTTCCGGCGCGTCGTTCAGCTTGACCGTGTATTGGGTGGCGCCGAATTTCACCGTGCCGGCGGGCAGGATCTGGTTCTGCGCCGCGATGGCGTTCTCGACATCCTGCGCCGACAGGCCCTTGGCCTGCAGCGCCTGGGAATCGAGGTCGATCTGCAGCTGGCGGACCTTGCCGCCATAGGAATAGGGCACCGCCGCGCCGGGAATGGTGGAGAGCGTCGGGCGCACGAAGTTCTGCGCCAGGTCGAGGATCTGCTGCTCCGACATGTGCTGGCCGGAGAAGGCGAGCTGCAGGATCGGAACGGTCGAGGCGTTGTAGTTCAGGATCAGCGGCGGCGTGGCGCCTGGCGGAAACTGCTTGAGCGCGGTCTGCGAGATGGCGGTGACCTGGGCATTGGCGAGCCGGATATCGACGCCGGGCTGGAAATAGATCTTCTCGATGCCGATGCCGGCGATCGAGGTGCTTTCGATATGCTCGATGTCGTTGACCGTCGTCGTCAGCACGCGCTCATAGGGCGTGACGATGCGCCCGGCCATCTCGTCCGGCGACAGGCCGGTGAACTGGAAGGCGACGCCGATCACCGGAATGCGGATATCGGGGAAAATGTCGGTCGGCATCTGCAGCGCGGCCAGCGGTCCGACGATGGCGATCAGGATCGCCATCACGATGAAGGTGAGGGGCCGCTCGAGCGCGACGCGGACGATCCAGGTCATGGGGGCAAGGCCTTCAACGCTTTATATCAACGACCACACGACCGGGCGATGGGCCCGGCGACATTTCCCCGTGCGGTTCGTGGCGCCGAACCGGCTTGTGCCCCGCTTTCCCGTCCGCGCCGGCTCCATCGGCTTGCGGATCGACCTGTCGCAAATTATGTTAACGAGCGGTACGGTGCACTGCACCATATAGGTACCGCCCGGTAACATCGTCAAGGTCGGAAGCTGTGACAAAAAGAAAGCCTGCCCATGCAGCCCGCGCGGCTCGCAAGCCCCCCAAACGGGCGGCGGAGCGCATCCGCGAATCGGCCCGCCACCTGTTCTACCGCGAAGGCATTCGCGCGGTCGGCGTGGAGGAGATCGTGACGCGCGCCGGCGTGACCAAGCCCAGCCTCTATCGGAGCTTTCCGTCGAAAGACGAATTGGCGGCCGACTATCTTCGCCACATGGGCGAAGAAGGCATCGCGCGCTTCGACGCCGCCATCGCCGCCAATCCCGGCGATCCGCGCGGCCAGCTGGGCGTCTGGCTGAGGGAACTTCAGGCCAAGGCGGACAAGAGCGACTATCGCGGCTGCGGTACGACCAATGCGGCCGTCGAATATCCCGACCGGCGCCACCCGGCGCGCAAGGTGGCGAGCGACATCAAGACGCGTTTCCGCGGCAGGCTGACGGCACTGGCCGTATCGCTCGGCGCACGCGAACCCGACCGCCTGGGCGATGCGCTGATGCTGCTGTTCGAAGGCGTCTTCGCCTCCGGCCAGCTTTTCGGGCCGGGCGGACCGGCCCGGGTGCTCGGCGAAGCGGTCGATGCGGTGATCGACAGCTATCTGCGGCCCGGGCGCTAAGCGTCCGCTATTTGCTTTCGGCCTCGTATTCGCCGATCGCCTCCTTGGCGATGCGGAAACTATCGACGCCGCAGGGGATGCCGGCATAGCAGGCGACCTGCAGGAATATCTCGGAGATTTCCTTCTTGGTGACGCCGTTGCGCAGCGCCGCCTTGACGTGGATCTTCAGCTCGTGCGGGCGGTTGAGCACGCTGATCATGGCGAGGTTGACGACGCTGCGGTCGCGGCGGGCCAGGCCCTCGCGGCCCCAGATATAGCCCCAGCAGGATTCGGTCGCCATTTCCTGCATCGGCATGCTGAATTCGTCGGCCGCGGCCAGCGACTTTTCGACATACTCCCTGCCCAGCACTTCCTTGCGGATCTTGAGACCCTTGTCGAACAGCTCCTTGATCATGTCGGTCATTCCTTCTTGGATTTTTCGGCGTCGAGCCCGGCCCAGCTTTCCACCAGCCGCGCCATCTCGGTGAAGTCGCTGTCCGGCCCGTAGACATTGTTGGTGATCGAGAGGATCTGGCGCACCGCGCTGCCCACCACCATCGGCACGCCCATGGCTTCGGCTTCCTCGACGCAGAGCCGCACGTCCTTGAACGACAGCCCGGTCGCGAAGCCGAAATCGAAGGTGCGCGGCAGGACGGATTTCGGCCATTTGTCCTGCGTCGCGCTGCTGCGTCCGCTCGATACGTTGAGCACGTCGATCATCAGCTTGGGGTCGAGGCCGGCCTTGATGCCCATCGCCATGCCCTCGCCGGTGATGGCGATGGCGCAGGCGCCCATGAGGTTGTTGGCCAGCTTCATGGTCTGGCCCAGGCCCGGCTTCTCGCCCATGAAGAACAGCTTGCCGAAATTCTTGAGGAGGGGCTCGATCGCGTCGTAGCGGGCCTTCGGCCCCGACACCATGACCGCCAGCGTGCCCTGCTCCGCGCCCTTGATGCCGCCCGAGACCGGCGCGTCCAGCATGACGATGTTCCTCGCCGCCAGCGTGCCCGCGATGGCGGCCGTGACGCGCGGACCGGTGGTCGATAGATCGACAAAGGTCTTGATCGCCGTTCCGCCGGCGACGCTGGACGCGACGTCCTGCACGATGGCGGGGGACGGCAGGCTGGCGAACACCAGCTCCGCCGCATCGGCGACGGCGGCGGGAGAGGGCGCGGATTTCGCGCCGCGCGCGACCAACGCCGCGACCGCGTCCGAACTGACGTCGAAGACGGTGACGGCATGCCCCGCATCGACCAGGCGCGCGCACATGCGCGAACCCATGCGTCCCAGGCCCACAAAGCCGATGTTCTCGCTCATCCTGTCCTGCCCATCATTTCGGTTCGGCATCCAGGCGCACGATCCCGGGAAGGCCGTCCTTGGCCAGCGGGTAGCGCGCCAGCACGAGCGGATCGTGGCCGGGCACGACATGCGCGGGCGAGCCGGCCAGGCCCCGGATCGTCCGGAACGCTTCGAGATAATCATCGACATCGACGACGATCGGGAAGGGGTGATTGCGCTCCATATTGGCGTAGAGATGCGCGGCGTCCGACGCCAGCACGACCCAGCCGCGGCGGGTCCTCACCCGCGCAACCTGCAGTCCCTTGGTATGGCCGCCGACCTTGTGCAGCGTGATCCCGGGCGCCAGCTCCGACACGCCGTCATGGAATTGCACCCGGCCGTCGAAGACGTTGTGCACCATCTGCGCGACATGCTCGGCCTCGAAGGCGCCGCGCAGCATGCCGTGGCACATGCAACGGCCGGTGACATATTCCATCTCGGCATCCTGGATGTGGAAGCGGGCCTTGGCGAATAGCGGGATGTTTCCGGCATGGTCGTAGTGCATGTGGGAGAGGATGACGTCGCCGACCGCCGCCGGATCGATGCCGATGGCCGCGAGGCCCTCCGCCACCGGCCGCACGAGCCGGCGGCCGCGCTTCGCCGCCATGTCGGGCGCGAAACCGGTGTCGAGCACGAATGTCCGCGCCTCGCCGACGATGGCCCAGACGAAATAGTCGAGCGGCATGTCGCCGTCGTCATGCGGATCGCCGCCGATGAAATTCTCATGCGCCTTGCGGTCGTGACGGCCGTAATGGATGGCGTAGATTTCGTAGGCGTCCGACATCCGCTTCAGGCCGCGTGCAGGCGCACGGGCACCTTGATCGGCCCGTGACCGATGGTGGTCATCCAGGGCTCGGGCGCGCCGGCCGGCTCGATCCGCGTCACGCGCTTGACGATCTCGCCGAGCAGCGCGTCGGCCTCCGCCTGCGCCAGCGCCTTGCCGACGCACATATGGATGCCCTGGCCCCAGCCGACCTGGCCGCGCAGGTCGCGCTTCACGTCGTAACGCTCCGGGGCGTCCCATTTGCGCGGGTCGCGGTTGGCGGCGGAGAACATCAGGCCGCAGCGCGTGCCTTCCGGGATCACATAATCCTCGATTTCGATGTCCTGCATGGCGATGCGCCCGGCCATGCGCGACGGCGAATCCCAGCGCAGCGCCTCGTCGAAGGCATTGCGCAGCAGCGCGGGATCGTCGCGCAGGATCGCGTACTCCTCCGGGAACTGCGCGAAGGCGTTGATGGCGTTGGCCATGGTGATGACGGTGGTGTCGGCGCCGGCCGACAGGATCGTCAGCGTCAGGAGCTTGGCGTCCTGCTCGCTGATCTCGCCGCGGTCCGCCGCCGCATACATCTCGCCGCCCAGGCTGTCGGGCCGGATGTTCTCGCGGCTGCAGGCCCGATCGACCCACTCGAAGCTGTCGCCGGCGCCGGCCATGGCTTCGTGGAAGAGATCGTTCATCGGCCCCATCGTCGCCCACACCGCGTTGCCGAACGGCGTCATGGCCTCGCGGCCCTGTGTCGGAAGGCCCATGAGGTCGGGCAGGACCTTGTGAACATAGCGTGCGGTGATGTCCGCGACCGCGTCGATCGGCTCGCCGCCGCGCGCCACCAGTTCATCGACCAGGATTTCGGCCTCGCGCCGGAAGGCGTCCTCCATCTGCTTCATCGCCTTGGGCGACAGCGCCCGGCCGATCACGGCGCGCACCTGGGTGTGGCGCGGCGGATCGTCGGTCAGAAGGATTTCCGGGCGCACGGAATTCGGATCGTGCCAGGGCCGAGACGTGCTGGAAAACGCCTTCCAGTCCACCAGCCCCTTGGCGACGTGCTCATGGCGCGCCAGCATCACGATGCCCTCGCGTGCGAGATGGACGACCGGCGCCAGTTCGCGGATGCCGTCATCGACGCGCCGGGCGTCGCGGACCGACTGGGCGCTGAACAGGTCGATGCCGGTGGAGGGAATGGGTTTGGTCATTTGCTACCCCAGCCGCGAAACGGAAAGGTCAACAGGAAGAGGAACAGCCTGAGATCGAGCAGGCCGAACACCTTGCGGAACTCCGCTGGCGAGAGCTTCGCCGTCATCGGCATGGCGCCGAAGATCTTGCCCTTGATCAGCAGCAAATCGCCGTCGCGCTCCAGCGCGCTGACATTCATGAGCTCGGAATTGTCGGCCGAGGTGAGCTTCATTTGCGCCTGCCGATCTTGTCGAAATCGATCTTGAGGTCCTCGCACATGCGCATCGCCGCGGCGCGGCCGGCGCCGAACACGCCGCCGCCGGGATGCTGGAAAGGGCCCACGAGATAAAGCCGGTCGCAGCCCGGCACGACGTTCATGCCGAGATCGGGGGTCGGCCGGTGCGCGCCCGATTGATAGGTCGTCGAGGCCACGCCGTGCAGATCGCCGTGCCGGAAGCTGGGCGAGGTCCGCTCCATGTCGAGCGGGCTGTCGCAGTGAGTGGCGACGATGTCGTCCGGGCCGACATTGGAGATGTACTTGCCCATATGCGCGAGCATGCGCTCGGCATAGGCCTTCTTGGCGGTGTCCCAGTCCGCGCCGTCGGCGCGGCTGTAGGGCACATAGTCCCACACATGCATGGTCGCCCTGCCGGCGGGCGCGCGCGAGGAATCGTGCATCGTCAGCGAGCCGAGCCCGATCAGCGGGGGATCGGTGAAGCCGCCATAGCGCAGATTGTCGAAGCTCTTGCGCAGCGCGGTGTAGGAGTTCGGCAACAGCTCGATCATCACCGCCTTGACGTGGTCGCCGGCGCGGAATTGGAGCGGCGCGTTCAGCGCGGCATGGATGGTGATGCAGCCGATGTCGGAGATCTGCGTGGCCTCGGCGGCGTGGGTCACCGCGGGATCCAGGCCCGGCACCATCTTGCCCAGCAGATGCGGATGGATGGCGCCGATGACGCCGTCTTTCGCCGCATATTCGCGCCCGTCCGCCGTGGCTATGCCGGTGGCGCGGCCGTTCCTGGCCGTGACCTGCGCGACCTCGACATTGGCGAGGACCTCGCCGCCATTGGATTCGATCGAGGCGATCAGCGCCTCGGTCAGCTTGCCCGAGCCGCCGACCGGCACGCCGATGCCATAGGCTTCCAGGAAGCCGACGAACACGAAGGGCCCCATCCCGGTCGCCTTTTCGTCGGGCGAGACCAGGTTCTCGCCGGCGATGCGGCCGAAATGCATGATCACCTTTTCGTTCTCGAACAGGCTCGTCAGCAAATCGTGGCAGGAGAGCTGCATGATGCGCCACATTTCGCGCCCCTCACGGCTCTGGTCCATCAGCGCATAGGACGCGCCCAGCGGAACCGGCGGCGAATAGAGCTGCGACTGGATCATCGGCAGGAACGTCCCAGCCATGTCCGCGAGCTTGCGGAACGCCTCGGCGTCCTTCCGGGAGAATTTCGCGATGTCGGCGACGGTGCGCTCGCGGTCGCGGTACATGCCCAGCGTGGTGCCGTCCTCGAACACGCTCATCATCGGCACTTCGGGGAAGACATAGCGCAGGCCGAATTTCGACTTGAGGCCCAGATCGTCGTTCTTCAGCAGCGGATTGCCCTGGATGAAGATGTGCGCCATCGAATGCTGGTCGTTCAGGAAGCCGGGCGCGGTCAGCTCGCGCGTCACCACGCCGCCGCCGTGCCAGGCGTTGCGCTCCAGCACCAGGACCTTCCTGCCCGCCTGCGCCATATAGGCCGCGGCCACCAGGCCGTTATGGCCCGAGCCGATCGCTATGACGTCGTAATCCTTGGCCATCGCAGAATGTCCTAGCTCGTGATCGACGCGATATAGGCCGTGTCCATGTATTCGCGGATGGCATAGATCATGTCATCCCTGATCTCGACGATCCAGGCATAGCGGTTGTCGTAGTCCCGTCCGTTGCGGAAAGTGCCGGTGCCGTGGGTCTCCACCGCGACGAAGGCGCCCTTGCCGAAAATGTTCTCGATCGTGTTCTGCGGATCGCCGTCGGCGAACAGACCGCGCACGGGACCGAGGAATTCATCGACGATGCCCTTGCGGCCGCGATGCACGCCGGCGCCGGGGATGCCGGGCTTGGCCATCGGCGTCCAGGTCGCGTCGGGATGGAAGAATGCCCGCATCTTCTCCAGGTCGTCGGAGTTCAGCCCCTCCTCGAAGAAGCGGCGGACAAGCTGCTCGTTCCCGCTTTCGGTTTCGGCCATCGCGTTCTCCTTCAAACCGCTTTCGGCGCCGGCTTGGCGCTTTGCTCATCGTAGATCGGGACGTCGTAGAGGGCGCGCGCCGATTTCGCCCGCCCCGGCGGGATGGGCTCGTCCGGCAGGGCGGCGAGTACCGCCTTCATGCGCGCCTCCAGCGTGTCCCGGATCTCGGCATGGGTGATGATATAGAGGTCGTTGCGGCGCATGCCCTGCAGGACCTTGCGCCCGACCTCGTCGATCGACATCGCGCCGGCAAAGATTTCCTTCGAGACCGGATCGGTGTCGTCCAGCTTGACCAGATGCGCGCCGCTGTCGCCCAGCGCCGCCGGCCGCACGGCGGGGGTGCTGGCGAACAGGTCGGAGGCGACCGGGCCGGGGCAGAGGATCGAGACGTCGATTCCGTGCGGCGCCAGATTCATCCGCAGGCACTCGCCGATGGCGGTCGTCGCGAACTTCGAGGCCGTATAGGGCCCGACCGCGCCGCTCGCGAACAATCCGTTGATCGAGGAGGTCAGCACGACATGGCCGCCCTCGCCCTGCGCGATCAGGCGCGGCACGAAGGTGCGCACGCAATTGATGGTGCCGCCGAGATTGACCCCCATGCAGAAATCCCAGTCATCATAGGTCGCGTCCTGGGTCGGGCCGCCGATGAAGACGCCGGCATTGCTGCACACGATATGGACCTTGCCCGCCGCGTCCGCCGCGCGCGCGAAGGCCTCGCGGTCGGTGACGTCGAGGCGGAGGGCGCGCACCCGGTCTGCGCCGGCCAGAATGCGGACGGCCTTGTCGAGCGCGTCCTGGCGGATGTCGGCGATCACGAGTTTGGCGCCGGCCGCGAGGAATTCCTTCGCCATGGCGAGGCCGATGCCGGCCGCGCCGCCGGTGATGAAGGCCGTCTTGTCCGTGAAATCCTGCATGGCAAGGGGCTCCGATGACTAGCCGGCGGCGGCGATGCCGCCATCGACGTGCAAAATCTCGCCATTGACGAAAGACGCGGCGGGCGAGAGCAGGAAGGCGACGGCCTGGGCGTTGTCGTCCGCGCTGCCCAGGCGGCGCAGCGGAATCGTCCGCGTACGGCGCGCATATTCCTCTTCGGTGTTGAGACCGAGCGCGCCGGGCGTCGGCACCGAGCCCGGCGCCACCGCGTTGACGCGCACCTTGCGCGGGCCGAGCTCCGCCGACAGCGTCTTGGTCAGGGTGACGAGCGCGCCTTTGACCAGGCTGTAGACGGCGGTGTTGGGAAAGCCTTTTTCGGCCACGGGCGAAGCCATGTTCACGATGGCGCCGCCCTTGTCCGTATCCATATGCGCGAGCAGCGCCTGGGTGCCCCAGATCGCGCCCTTGATGCCGATGGCGAGCATCCGGTCCACGACCTCTTCGGTCACCTGCTCGATCGGCTCGTAGCGCAGCAGCATGGCGTTGTTCACCACCGCGTCGATGCGGCCGTTCGCCTGCGCGAATTGCGCCGCGGCGGCGAGGAAGCCGTCGCGGTCGGCGACGCTGAAGGCGTAGTCCGTCGCGCACCCGCCGGCCTGCCGGATCGCCTTTGCCGTCTCGGCGCAGCTTGCCGCATCGATGTCGCAGACGCCGACGACGGCGCCGCAGCGCGCCAGCAGCTGCGCCGCCGTGCGGCCGAGGCCCCGGCCGGCGCCGGTGATCAGTATCGCCTGGTGCTTGAGTTCCCAGTCCATCACACCGCCTTCAGCTTCCAGTTCTTCTCGCCGCGGACGACATAGCCCGACGACGGGTGGGAGAAATGCGTGCCGATGACGAGGATGTTCTTGTCCGCCACGCGCTCGATGAAGGCCTTGCGCGTCTTGACGCCTTGCTCGTGGTCCATGTCGAAATTGGCGACGCGATCGCACTCCGCGAGCTGGATCGGATGATGCATCATGTCCCCGGTGATGATGGCCTCCTCGCCTTGCGACCTTATCACTACGCTGACGTGACCGGGCGTGTGGCCCGGCGTCGGGATGAGGCTGACCTCCTCGGTGACCTGCGCCGTCGGCCCGATGAGATCGACCAGGCCCGCATCGACCACGGGCGCGATGGAATCGGTCATGTGCGTGAGGTCGTGATAGCCGTGCGTCCGCTCCAGCATCTTCCAATGCTCGTATTCGGCGGCGCCGAAGAGATAGCGGGCCTGGGGGAAGGTCGGCACCCATTTGCCATCGACCTGCATCGTGTTCCAGCCGACATGGTCGAAATGCAGATGCGTGCACAGCACCTTGGTGATGCTCTCGCGCGCAAAGCCGGCGACCGCGAGGTCTTCCAGGAAAGTGGTGTGCAGATTGGTGAACACGTCGAACTCGCGCGCGCGATCGTTGCCGTTGCAGGTGTCGATCATCACCCGGTCCTTGCCCGAGCTGAGGACGAAGCACTGAAAGGAGATCTTCATCCGCCCCTCGGGCGTGATGAAATTCGGCAGCAGCCAGTCATATCGCAGCGCGTCTTCCGCCGTGTGCCCTTCCGACAGCATGCTGAACGGATCGGTGTGGTCGTTGACCTCGACTATGCGCGCGATCTCGACGTCGCCGACCCGCCATTTCCTGATGTGTTCCGCGGCCATGTTTCCTCCGATATTCAGCGTTCTTGCAGCAGATGCAGCGGCGCCGGCGGCGCCTTGCCCAGGATCATGTCGGCCGCCTTCTCCGCCACCATCACGACCGGCGCGTTGGTGTTGCCGCCCATGAGCTTGGGGAAGATCGAGGCGTCGGCGACCCGCAGGCCCTCGATGCCCCGCACCTTCAAATCCGGCGTCACCACCGCGTCCTCCCCGACGCCCATGCGGCAGGAGCCCGCCGGATGATGCACGGTCGCCGCCGTTGCGCGGATATAGCTCGTGAGCTGCGCATCGTCGGCGACCGCGGGGCCCGGCTGGAATTCGGTCGCCCGGTATGGCGCGAAGGCCGGCGTGGCGAATATTCGCCGGGCGAGTTTCAGGCCGTGCCGGAGAGGCTCGATGTCGTCCGGCGCGCTGAGCAGGGCGGGATCGACGTGGGGCAGGGCACGCGGGTCGGCGCTTGCCAGCGTCACGCGGCCGCGGCTCTTGGGATGCAGCAGCACGATGCTGATGGCGAAACCGTGGCCGAGCGGCAGCGGGAAGGCATTCTGGTTGCGCCGCGCCGGCTGGAACACGACCTGGATGTCCGGCCGGTCGAGTCCGGCGGTCGAGCGCAGCACCGCATGCGATTCGAATACGTTGCTGGCGAACGGGCCCTGGCGCGCCAGGAGATATTGCAGGACGTTCCACGCGCCGCGCGGAAAGGCTTTCAACGAGATGCCGTAGGACTGCGCATTGTCGGTCCACATCTGCACATTGGCTGCGATATGGTCGTGATAATTCGCGCCGACCGCGGGCAAATGGTGCTGGACCGCGATGCCGAGCGCCCCCAGCGCGTCGCCGTCGCCGATGCCCGACAGCAGCAGCATCTGCGGCGAGCCGATGGCGCCCCCACACAGAATGACCTCGCGCCGCGCTTCGATGCGCTTCGTGCTGCCGTCGGCGAGCACCTCCACGCCCGTTGCGCGACGGTCTTGAACGGCGACGCGCGCGATCGGCGCGTGCGTCATCACGGTGAGATTGGCGCGGTTGCTCGCGGGCTTGAGGAAGGCCGTGACGCCGGATTCGCGGCGCCCGTCGCGGATGGCGCCCTGGCGCAAGCCGTAGCCTTCGGGATTGGGGCCGTTGAAGTCGTCGCAATGCCGGAACTGCAGCGCGCGCATCGCCTCGGCGTAGACCGCGTTCAGCGGATTGGGACCCTTGATGTCGCTGACGCGCATCGGCCCGCCATGGCCGTGGAAGGGCGAGCCGGGATATTCCGCGTTGTCTTCGGAGCGCAGGAAATAGGGCAGCACGTCGGCGAACGACCAGCCCGCATTTCCCGCCGCCGCCCAATCGTCATAGTCCTTCGCATGGCCGCGGAAATAGACCATGCCATTGACCGAGCTTGAGCCGCCGAGCACCCGCCCGCGCGGGACCGGGATGCGCCGGCCGTTCAGATTCTCCTGCGGCACCGTCTCCAGGCCCCAGCTCAATTGCTTGAGCGTCAGCGCTGCGCCCACCAGCGCCGGCACATGGATATAGGGATGGCTGTCCTTGCCGCCCGCTTCGATCAGGCAGACGCGGATGTTCGGGTCTTCGGACAGCCGGTTGGCCAGGACGCAGCCGGCCGTGCCGGCGCCGGCGATCACATAGTCGAATGCGTGCTCGCCTTGGCCGCTCGCCATCGGGGCCGACGTCTAGGTCGCCGCCGAAACGGCGATGTCGGAAAGGCGGCGCCAGCGCAGATAATTGGCATCGCCGTTCATCACCCCGGTCATCAGCCCGATGAAGGTCAGGTCGAGTTCCGGATCGGTCCACCAGATCGTCGTTCCGGCGCCATAGCCGCCCATCGTGGCGGGCGACGTCATCGCGCCGTAGAGATTGACGCCGACGGTCTCGCCGCGCAGCGGAAAGCCCAGCCCGATATAGGCGGGAATGACCGGCCAGCCGCGGTCGATGCAGAGCTTCTTGAACACTTCGTTCGGCTTGTCGCCGGTCCAGTTGCGCCGTGCCAGCTTGACGCTGGTCGGCGAGAGGATGCGCACCCCATTGCCTTCGCCGCCGCGCCGCAACATCTCGGCGAAGCGGTACATGTCGAGCGCGGTCGAGACGATGCCGACCCACGGCATTTCGGCGTTCTCTTCCTCGAAGGCGCCGTTGGGGCCGTAATTGCTGTGGCCCAGATGCTGGGTCGGGGAATTGCCGCGGAATTCGGGAACGAGGTGACGCTCCTTCAGGTCGCGCCGGCGGCCGACCGAGGTGTCCGTCAGGCCGAGCGGAAACAGCAGGTCCTCGTTGGCGATGTCGCGATAGCGCCGGCCCCTGGGATCGGTCTTGACCAGCATGTAGCCGAGCATCGCGTGGCTGACGAGCGCGGAATAGGCGACGACCTCGTTCGGGCGGTGTTCGGCGGCGACGCGCTCGCAGATCGCCGTCACCATGTCTTCGAGCACATCGATATACATGCCCTCGTTGGGCGTATAGATCGGCGGCATGCCGGAGGAGTGTGTCAGCAGGTGCAGGACCGTGATGTCGTCGCGGCCTTTGCCGGCGAACTGCGGCACCACGTCCTTCACCTTGGTGTGGAACGCGAACTGACCCATTTCGATCGCCCGCAGCACCAGCACGTTGGTGAACGACTTGGTGACGGAAAACAGGCTGAACACCGAATCCTTCTGCACCGGCCGGGTCTTCTTGGAATCGGCGTGGCCGAACGCCTCGTAAAACCCGATCTCGCCATGCCGTGCGACGATCATGGCGCCGCCGAAA
>DASWOE010000293.1:0-11018 GCA_036398875.1 Rhizomicrobium sp. | reverse complement strand
TACATGCTGACCGGCTAGGTACTCTACCGTCGTGCCGATCAGACCTATCTGCTGAAGCCCGGCGATGCGCTGCTGTTCGATTCCGGCGCGCTGCACGGTCCGGAGGCGCTGGTGACGCGGCCGATCAGCTATCTCTCCATCATCATCTACCGCCCGGAGACGGATTAGCGCCAAGTCTAATATTTCTCTGCAAGAATATTTGTTTCCTGTCAGTTGACTTCCGCCCGCGTCATCCTCTACCGATATCGGCACGGAAAGCCGGAGAGAGGGCGTAGAAATGTGCGGCATCGTCGGGTTGTTCCTCAAGAACCGGTCGCTGGAGCCGGAACTCGGCGCCCATCTCGCGGCGATGCTCCACGTCATGAGCGACCGCGGTCCCGACAGCGCCGGCTTTGCCGTCTACGGCGCCGGCCGGCCGGGCCGGCTGAAGCTGACGCTGCGCTTTGCGCCGGAAAGCACGCACGACCTTTTCGCGGCCTTCAAAGACGCGTTCGACATCGATGCCGACTATGTCCGGCGCGGCTCGCACGCGATCCTGTCCGTGCCGGCGTCGGATGAGGCTGGGGTGCGGGCTTGGCTCTCGCAGTCCTGCCCCGCGGTCGGCATTGTCGGCGCCGGCGCGCGCATGGAGATCTACAAGGAGGTCGGCGCGCCCGACGACGTCGCGGAGGGTTTCGGCCTGTCGCGCATGGCGGGAAGCCACGGCATCGGCCATACGCGGATGGCGACCGAATCCTCGGTCACCACGGATGGCGCCCATCCGTTCTCGACAGGCGCCGACCAGTGCCTGGTTCACAACGGCTCGCTGTCCAATCACAACGCGCTGCGGCGCGTGCTGCGGCGCGAAGGCCTCGCCTTCGAGACCGAGAACGATTCCGAGGTCGCCGCCGGCTACCTCACCTGGCGCATGCGGCAGGGCGCGAGCCTCAAGGGCGCGCTGACCGCCGGCCTGGACGACCTCGACGGCTTCTACACCTTCGTCGTCGGCACCGAGAGCGGCTTTGCCGTTCTGCGCGATCCGATCGCCTGCAAGCCGGCCGTGATGGCGGAAACCGACGACTACGTCGCCCTCGGCTCCGAATATCGCGCCCTCGCCGTCCTGCCCGGCATCGGCTTGGCGCGCGTGTTCGAACCCGAGCCCGCGAAAGTCTATGCCTGGGACCACAATTGATGTCGGTCGTGGATCTGGCGGAAAAATCCGTGCGCGAATTGAATGCGGCGCTGCACGGCCTGTCCGGCGATACCAACCAGACGCTGTGGCGGGTCGAAAACCCGCGAGGCAAGCACGCGATCGCGGTCGGCGTGGATGCGCCCGTCGCGATCGAGATTGCCGGACATGTCGGCTATTACTGCGCCGGCATGAACCAGCATGCCAGCGTCGTCGTGCGCGGCAATGCGGGGCCCGGCGTTGCCGAGAACATGATGTCCGGCTCGGTGCGCATCACCGGCGACGCCAGCCAGTCCGCCGGCGCGACCGGGCATGGCGGGCTGCTGCTGATCGAAGGCAATGCCTCGGCGCGGTGCGGCATCTCGATGAAGGGCATCGACATCGTCGTCGCCGGCTCGATCGGCCCGATGAGCGCCTTCATGGCGCAGGCGGGCAATCTCGTGGTGCTGGGCGACGCGGCGGAGGACCTCGGCGATTCGATCTACGAGGCGCGCCTCTTCGTGCGCGGCACGGTCAAGAGCCTGGGCGCGGACTGCATCGAGAAGCCGCTGGGCGACGCGGACCGCGAGGTTCTGGCCGGCGTCCTCGCCAAGGCCGATCTGCTGGGCAAGGTGAAGCCGGACGAATTCCGCCTCTACGGCTCCGCCCGCACGCTCTATCACTTCCACGTCGACAATGCCGGCGCCTATTAGGAGAACCATGTGAGCGGCGGCAGAACGATCCCCAGATACTCGGCGACCTTCGATCCCTACGCCATCTCCGAGATCCAGCGCGCCGCGGCGACCGGCATCTACGACATCCGTGGCGGCGGCGCCAAGCGCAAGCTGCCGCATTTCGACGACCTGCTTTTTCTCGGCGCCTCGATTTCCCGCTATCCGCTGGAAGGCTATCGCGAGAGATGCGGCACCGACGTCGTGCTCGGCGCCCGTCATGCGAAAAAACCGATCCATCTGAAAATCCCGGTCACGATCGCGGGCATGAGCTTCGGCGCCCTGTCGGCGCAGGCCAAGGAAGCCCTGGGCCGCGGCGCCACGCTGAGCGGCACATCGACGACCACCGGCGATGGCGGCATGACGGCGGAAGAGCGCGAACATTCCGCGCTGCTCGTCTATCAGATCCTGCCGTCGCGCTACGGCATGAATCCCGACGACCTGCGCAAGGCCGACGCCATCGAAGTGGTGGTCGGGCAGGGCGCCAAGCCGGGCGGCGGCGGCATGCTGCTCGGCCAGAAGATCTCGGCGCGGATCGCCGCCATGCGCACGCTGCCCGAAGGCATCGACCAGCGCTCGGCCTGCCGTCATCCCGACTGGACCGGTCCGGACGACCTGCAGATCAAGATCGAGGAGCTGCGCGAGATCACCGACTGGCAGACGCCGATCTATGTGAAGGTGGGCGCGAGCCGGCCCTATTACGACACCGCGCTCGCGGTCAAGGCCGGCGCCGACGTCGTGGTGCTCGACGGCATGCAGGGCGGCACTGCCGCGACGCAGGAAGTCTTCATCGAGAATGTCGGCCTGCCGATCCTCTGCGCCATCCGGCCCGCGGTGCAGGCGCTGCAGGATCTCGGCCTGCATCGCAAGGTCCAGCTCGTCGTCTCCGGCGGCATCCGCAACGGCGCCGATGTCGCCAAGGCGCTGGCGCTCGGCGCCGACGTGGTCTCCATCGGCACGGCGGCGCTGATCGCGCTCGGCGACAACGATCCGCGCCTGGAGCAGGAATATGCCGCGCTCGGCAGCACGGCGGGCGCCTATGACGACTGGCACGAAGGCCGCGATCCCGCCGGCATCACCACGCAGGACGCGGCACTGGCGGCGCGGCTCGATCCGGTCGCGGCCGGGCGCCGGCTGGCGAATTTCCTCTCGGTGCTGACGCTCGAGGCGCAGACCATCGCGCGCGCCTGCGGCAAGAGCCATGTGCACAATCTGGAGCCGGAAGACCTCGTGGCGCTCACCGTCGAGGCGGCGGCGATGGCGCGCCTGCCGCTCGCCGGCACGGGCTGGATCCCGGGCACGGGCGGACTTTGAGCAAAGCAAAGGGGCAGGCGATGGCGGCGACGAATCTGGAGAAGCTGGCGAAGGCGCGGGGCATCAAATATTTCCTGATCTCGTTCACCGACCTGTTCGGCGCCCAGCGCTCGAAGCTGGTGCCGGCGCAGGCGATCGGCGCGATGGCGAAGAGCGGCGCGGGCTTTGCGGGATTCGCCACCTGGCTCGACCTGACGCCGGCCGATTCCGACATGTTCGTCGTGCCCGATCCGGACAGCCTGATCCAATTGCCCTGGAAGCCGGAGGTCGGCTGGTTCGCCGGCGACGCCTGGATCGACGGCAAGCCGGTGGCGCACGCGCCCCGCAACGTCCTGAAACGCCTGATCGCCACGGCGCAGACTGCCGGCTATGAAATCAAGACCGGCGTCGAGTGCGAATTCTTCCTGATCGCGCCCGATGGCGCGGCGATTTCCGACGCCGCCGACAGCCAGTCCAAGCCGTGCTACGACCAGGCGGCGCTGATGCGGCGCTACGACGTCATCTCGGAAATCTCCGACGCGATGCTGGCGCTCGGCTGGAAGCCCTATCAGAGCGACCACGAGGACGCCAACGGCCAGTTCGAGATGAACTGGGAATACGACGCGGCTCTCGTCACCGCCGACCGCCACTCCTTCTTCAAATTCATGGCGAAATCCGTCGCCGAGAAGCACGGCATGCGCGCCACCTTCATGCCCAAGCCGTTCACGGCGCTGACGGGCAATGGCTGTCACGCGCATGTCTCGCTGTGGAAGGGGCCTAAGAACCTGTTCGCGGACAAGGCCGGCGAACTCGGCGTTTCCACGCTGTGCCGGAATTTCATCGGCGGCATCATCGCCCATGCCGACGCCCTATGCGCGCTGACCAATCCGACGGTGAATTCCTACAAGCGCATCAACGCGCCGGTCACGCTGTCGGGCGCGACCTGGTCGCCGAACACGGCCACTTGGTCCGGCAACAACCGCACCCACATGATCCGCATTCCCGAGGCGGGCCGGTTCGAATTCCGCCTGCCCGACGGCTCGGCCAATCCCTATTTGCTGCAGGCGGCGATCCTCGCCGCGGGCCTCGACGGCATCGCGGCCGAGCGCGATCCGGGCAAACGCCTGGACATCAACATGTACACCCACGGCCATACCATCAAAGACGCCAAGAAGCTGCCGCTCAATCTTCTGGACGCGCTGCGGGCATTCGAGAAATCGGCTGCGTTGAGAGAGGCGCTGGGCGGCGAGTTCATGACCGCCTATCTTAAGCTGCGGCACGAGAACTGGAACGACTATGTGCGGCAGCTGACGGCCTGGGAACGCGACACCACGCTCGACTGCTAGCCGCATGCGCTATTCGGCTTTCTCCCTGTTCGCGAACGCGCTCGGCGGCCACAAGAACTGGCAGCCGGCCTGGCGCGATGCGGCGCCGAAGCCGGCCTACGACACCGTCATCGTGGGCGGCGGCGGCCATGGGCTCGCCACCGCCTATTATCTCGCGAAGGAATTCGGACTTGCCAGCATCGCGGTCGTCGAAAAGGGCTGGATCGGCTCGGGAAACGCCGGCCGCAACACCACGATCATCCGCTCCAACTACCGCGAGCCGGGCAATTTGCCGTTCTATGAGCTGGCGATGACGCTGTGGGAAGGGCTGGAGCAGGAGCTCAATTATAACGTGATGGTCAGCCAGCGCGGCGTCCTGAATCTCTGCCACTCCGATGCTCAGCGCGACGCCTATGCGCGGCGCGGCAATGCGATGCGGCTGCACGGCGTCGATGCCGAGCTTCTCGATGCCGCTGGCGTGCGGCGGCACGCGCCGTTCCTGGATTTCGACAATGCGCGGTTTCCGATCACCGGCGGGCTGCTGCAGAAGCGTGGCGGCACCGCGCGGCACGACGCGGTGGTCTGGGGCTATGCCCGCGCCGCCGACGGCCGCGGCGTGGACGTCATCCAGAACTGCGAAGTGGTCGGCATCCGCCAGGGACCGCGCGGCGTCGAAGGCGTCGAGACGACCCGCGGTTTCATCGGCGCCCGCAAGGTCGGCTTGTCGGTCGCCGGCAATTCCTCGCGTCTCGGCGACATGGCCGGCCTGCGCCTGCCGATCGAAAGCTGCGTCCTGCAGGCGATGGTGACGGAAGCCGTCAAGCCGCTCATCCCCGGCGTCATCACCTTCGGCGCCGGACATTTCTATATCAGCCAGTCCGACAAGGGCGGCCTGGTCTTCGGCGGCGATATCGACGCCTATAATTCCTACGCGCAGCGCGGCAGCCTCGCCGTCGTCGAGGATGTCTGCGAGGCGGGCATGGCGCTCATGCCGATGCTGGGCCGGCTCAGGGTGCTGCGCAATTGGGGCGGTCTCGTCGATATGACCATGGACGGCTCGCCGATCATCGATTCCACGCCGGTCCGCGGCCTCTATTTCAACGGCGGCTGGTGCTATGGCGGGTTCAAGGCCACGCCGGCCGCAGGCCTGTGCTTCGCGCATCTGATCGCGCGCGACGCGCCGCATCCTGCCGCCGCCGCCTATCGCCTCGATCGCTTCGCCACCGGACGCGTCATCGACGAGAACGGTCTCGGCGCCCAGCCGAATCTGCATTAGCGATGCGGATCGTCTGCCCCTTCTGCGGCGAACGCGACGGCGAGGAGTTCGCGACCATTGGCGGCGCGGCCGGCCCCCGTCCGGACCCGAATGCGCCGGACGCGCTCGCGCTGTTCCACGCCTATGTCCATCTGCGCGACAACCCGGCGGGGCCGCATGCCGAGCACTGGTATCACGCACAGGGCTGCCGCCGCTGGCTGGCGGTGACGCGCAATACCGTGACGCACGAAATCCTCTCCGTCGTGCTGGTGCGGCCATGAGCGAGGTCCAGCCCAACCGCCTGCCGGTCGGAGGATTGATCGATCGCGCCAAGCCCATGTCCTTTCGCTTCGACGGACGGACCTTGCAGGGGTTTGCCGGCGACACGCTCGCCTCGGCCCTGCTGGCGAACGGCGTCGGGCTGGTCGGCCGGTCCTTCAAATATCACCGCCCGCGCGGCATCCTCACCGCCGGACCCGAAGAGCCGAACGCGCTGGTCGAGTTGCGCGGCGGAGCGCGGCGCGAGCCGAACAGCAAGGCGACCACGGTCGAGCTCTTCGACGGTTTGGAGGCGCGGAGCCAGAACCGCTTTCCGTCGCTCGCTTTCGACTTGCTCTCCCTCAATGCGTTGCTGGCACCGTTCCTGCCGGCCGGCTTCTACTACAAGACTTTCATGTGGCCGCGCGGAGCGTGGGAGAAACTGTACGAGCCGGCCATCCGTCGCGCCGCGGGGCTCGGCCGCGCCAGCGGCGAGGCCGATCCCGATGCGTACGAGAAGGCGCACGCCTTCTGCGACGTGCTCGTGGTCGGCGGCGGACCGGCCGGATTGCTGGCGGCGTTGACGGCGGCGCGGACCGGCGCGCGCGTCATCCTGTGCGAGGAGGACTTCGCCCTTGGTGGCCGCTTGCTCGGCGACCGCACGGAGGTGGACGGCGGATGCGGACTGGCCTGGGCGCGCGACGTCGAAGCCGAACTGCGCAGCCTCGCAGGCGTGACGATCATGGGCCGCACCTCGGTTGTCATGCTTCATGACGGCAACAGCTTCGCGGCGGTCGAGCGGGTATCCGATCACCTGCCGGTGCCGCCGCCGTTCCAGCCGCGTCAGCGGCTGTGGAAGATACTGGCGCGGCAGGCCGTGATCGCGACCGGTGCCGTCGAGCGGCCGATCGCGTTCGGCGGCAACGACCGGCCGGGCGTGATGATGGCCTCCGCCGTGCGGACCTGCCTCAATCGTTTCGGTGTGGCGCCAGGCAAGCGTGCCTGCGTGTTCACGGCGAACGACAGCGGCTGGTCGGCGGCCGGCGATCTGCTGGCTGCGGGCGTCCGCGTCGAAGCGGTCATCGACCCCAGGGTGAAGGTCGACGCGCCAGTCACGGCCGGCGCGCGCAAGGCCGGGATCCCCACGTTTCTCGGCAGCCATGTCACGGGGGCGCATGGCGGGCACGGCGTGCGCGGGATCGAGGTGCGCAAGCCGGACGGACGGACCGAGCGGATCGCCGCCGATCTCCTCGCCGTGTCGGGCGGCTGGAATCCCGCGCTTGGCCTGACGTCGCATCTGGGCGCGCGCCCGCTCTGGTCGCCGCAGATCGAAGCCTTTGTTCCCGGCAAGCTGCCGCCGAACACACAAGTCGCCGGCGCGGTCCGCGGCGTATTCGCGCTTCCCGATGTGCTGGCTGATGGCGCCGCGGCCGGCGCCGCCGCTGCCGAGGCTGCGGGTTTTCGCAGCGGCGCGGTCGATGTGCCGGCTGCCTCGCGCGATGCGACGTCGCTTTCCGCCTGCTGGCGTTCACCCGGCGCGTCGGGAAAAGTTTTCGTGGATTTCCAGAACGACGTGACCGACGGCGACATCGTGCTGGCGCATCGCGAAGGCTATCGCAGCGTCGAGCATCTGAAGCGCTACACGACGCTCGGCATGGGCACCGACCAGGGCAAGACCGGCGCGCTGCTGGGCCAGGCGTTGCTGGCGGAGGCGGCCGGGCGCAGCATCGCCGAAGCCGGCACGCCGATTGCGCGTCCGCCGCAGGTGCCGGTCGCGATCGGCGTTCTGGCGGGCCCGCATCGCGGCAGGGATTTCCGGCCGGTGCGGCGGACGGCTGGCCACGACTGGGCGCAGGAGCAGGGCGCGGTGTTCGTCGAAGCGGGCCAGTGGCTCCGGCCGCAATATTTTCCCAAGGCGGGCGAGAGCGATTGGCTCCAGAGCGTCTCGCGCGAGGCCGCCGGCGTGCGCGCCGGTGTCGGCGTATGCGACGTCTCGACCCTGGGGAAGATCGACATCCAGGGGCGCGACGCCGGCCGCTTCCTCGACTTCGTCTATGTCAATGCGTTCTCGGCCCTGGCCGTAGGCAAGGCGCGCTACGGCATCATGCTGCGCGAGGACGGCTTCGTCCTCGACGACGGCACGACGGCGCGGCTCGCCGACGACCACTATCTCTTGACCACCACGACGGCGAATGCCGGACGCGTCATGCAGCATTTGGAATTCTGCCATCAGGTCCTGTGTCCCGCGCTGGACGTCCAGATGATCTCCGTGACCGAGCAGTGGGCGCAATATGCGGTCGCCGGCCCGCATGCCCGCGACGTGCTCGCAAGGCTCGTCGATCCGCCGCACGACATCGGCGACGCCGCCTTCCCCTATCTCTCGGCGGCCGGTCTTACGGTGTGCGGCGGCGTGGCGGCGCGGCTGTTCCGCATCTCCTTCTCCGGCGAACGCGCTTACGAGCTTGCGGTGCCGGCGCGCTATGGCGATGCCGTCATCCGCGCCATCGTTGCGGCCGGCGAGCCCTTCGGCATCGTGCCCTACGGCACCGAGGCGCTCTCGGTCCTGCGCATCGAGAAGGGCCATGTCGCGGGCAACGAGTTGAACGGCCAGACCACGGCCGCAGATCTTGGTCTTGGACGGACGATATCGACCAAGAAGGACTATGTCGGCCGCACGCTGGCGCGGCGTCCCGCGCTCCAGGCGCCCGGCCGTGCCGTCCTGGTCGGCATCAAGCCCGTCGATCGGTCGCAGCGGCTGCGCGCCGGCGCGCATTTCCTGGCGATGGGCGCGCCCGCCAAGCCGGACGCCGACGAAGGACATGTCACGTCGGTGGCCTATTCGCCCGCGCTCGGACATTGGATAGGCCTCGGCCTGTTGCAGCGCGGGCGCATGCGGATGGGCGAACGGATCAGGGCCTACGATCCCGTGCGCAACGGGGACCAGCTGGTGGAGGTCTGCTCGCCGCTTTTCGTGGACCCGGAAGGAGCGAGATTGCGTGGCTGATCCCGTCATGCGCGCGACGCCGGCCCTTGCAGGCTTGGTCAAGCCGGGCCGCTTCGGCGCGGTCAGGGACGCGCCCGGCGTCCGGATATCGGTACGGGACGACCTGGAGATTGCCAGCGTCGCCGTGCGCGCCGGCGCGCGCGATGCGTTCGATGCGCGCGCGTCGGCGTTGCTCTCCTTCATCCCCAAGGACGGCCCTGTCCGTTCGGGGAACGGAAATATGAGCGCGCTTGGGATCGGGCCGGGACGCTGGCTTTTCCTTCGCCGCGGCGGCCAGGGGGATTTCGCGGCCGGACTGGCCGCCGATCTTGCGCCGCTCGCATCGGTGAGCGACCAAAGCGACGGCTATGTGAGCTTCGCCGTCGGAGGCGATTGCGCGCGCCGGACCTTGGCCAAGGGCATGCCGTTGGACCTCCACCCCGCCGCGTTCGCGGAAGACGATGTGGCCGTAACGCTCGTCACACATATCGGCGCCGTCGTCTGGCGTGAGGACGAGCAATTCCACATAGCAGTCTTCCGCAGCTATGTCGGAAGTTTCTGGCATTGGCTGAGCGCAAGCGCGGCCGAGTTCGGTGCCGGGCTGGTTTGAGACAAGCCATCGCAAGGGATCGAAGTACGGCATCGACGACGATCTCGAGCTGAAATATGTCTTGTTCGGAGAACGCGCATGACCGACGCCTGTTTGTCGCGTCGTCCATTGACGGCAGATCGGGTTTGATCCGGCGTCCTGGGTCCCAAGGGCGACGGTTGAGACTACGCCGACTGCCGCACCGAGGGATTTGGCCACGCGACCACAAGCTGCGTCCGCTCCCTGCTTGGTCCGGATGCCGCCGCCTCGGTTCGAACGATTTATTCCTGCTGATGGGGCACATACCGGACTCGTTTGACGGGCGGTATTTCGGCGTCACGCCGCGCACATCCCTCATCGGAAAATTGGTGCCGCTATGGACAAAGTGAAGCTGCTTGTCATATGCGCAATCACTGCGACTGCGCCGTTCGCTCCGACCGCCGCAGCGCCTTCGACGATCGACACAGCGATGCCGCGCCTTGTGCAATGGCAGTCGATCGTCACCGAGGCGGCGCAGCAGTTCGGTATTCCCGGCGCGTGGATTCGCGGCGTTATGCGCGCTGAAAGCGGTGGGCGCACGCGCCTCAACGGCAAACCCATCACCTCGCCGAAGGGCGCCATGGGGCTGATGCAGGTCATGCCCAGCACCTATCGAGCCTTGCGCTTCCAATATGGGTTTCCGTTGCGAACTCATGCCGAACACCCGCACGTTCTCCGCACGATCCTCCGGCGACTCAGCAAGCAACCCGATCTTGTCGCCGCACTTCCGGCAGACCATTTCGAGCATGAATTTGTTTGTCGGATAGTTTGGCCCGTGACGCTTCAACGCCGTCGCCATGTCCGCCTTGCGCATGTCGGTAAGATTGCAGCGATGGCAGGACCAACGGATGGACCAATCCAGCCGCACGAATTCTCCAAGTGTCTGAGGGTGCCCATTGGGCCCGCGATAGCGGGGATTGGACATGGCGAACGTCTCCGATGTGGACGTTCCCCGTTGGCATGGTGATAGCTCCGGCGCGGATCAAAGCAAGTCAGGTGCGAGGAGTCGAGTCGCTACTTGCTGGCGGCAGTGTCCCGATTGGGCTTTTCTAACCTATTCGCCTTACGCCAGCCATCCGCCTGTGCATGTCCATCACGAATGAAGGCTGACAATCGTTCTTCCGCGAACGGATATGAGACCTTCCATATAATCGCGGTCATAGCGCCCACGGCGAAGCCACCGACATGAACCGCGTAAGCAACGCCGTCCGTCGCACTCTCGCCAAGAGCAAGTGAAATTATCTGGAGCGCGCTCCAGTACAGAAGGAAGGTCCACGCGGGCAAAGAAAACCGCTTATAGACCCCGAGAAAAACGATCATCCTCATTTTGGAAGAGGGGAATAGCGCGAGGTATCCACCCATGAGCACTGCAATGGCACCCGACGCGCCGATAACTGG
>DASWOE010000292.1:0-10201 GCA_036398875.1 Rhizomicrobium sp. | reverse complement strand
GCCCGATGGAACCGCGGACTGACGCCGCCGGCCCGCAAAACAAAAGCCCCGCCGTTGCCGGCGGGGCTTTCGTCAGTTCGACCGCGCGCGGATTTACGGCGCGGCGTTGAGCGAGATGGCGCCGACGCCGGCCGCCACGTTCAGGCCCTTGTTGCCTTCGACGCTGAGCGGCTGCAGCGCGATCGACTTGTCGAGGCCGCCGATGAGCACATTGGCGCCGAGGCCGACGCCGATGGTCGCGGACGCCGTCGCGCCGGCATAGTCGCCCGAAAGCGCGCCGGGACGGATGTCGGACGAGGGTGCGAACACGCCCCAGACGAGTACGCCGCCATCGGTGTAGCCGATGTCGATGCCGAACTTGGAAATCGTGCCCGTATAATGCTCGCCGCCATGGCTGCGATTGCCGTGGAAGGTGCAGTGCAGGTCCTTGGACGAGCCGAACACAAAGCCCCAGCCGCTGGCGACGTTGCAGGTCAGCGAGCCGATTTTGACGCCGTGCGGGGCCGCTTGCGCGGTGCCGGCAAAAGCGAGCGCACCGGCGGCAAGCGCGGCGGCACCCATCGTCAGACGAAATTTATTCTGCATTTGGGGGAGTCTCCTATTTCGTTTGCAGGAATAGCCCTTCTGAAGGGCGAAGGGCATACCATGCCCGCCGCCCCTTGAAACTCCCATTTTGCGGATCGGTTCCGGGATTTTGGTGACGTTAATTTTAAGATTTGCCGCTTTTGCGCCTTTTTTCTCCGTCTTGCCGAATCGGCACGGCGCTGCTAAACGCTCGGCGCTCCAAAGCGATGGAGCGCGCCGCCCATGACCATCCGCGAAGCATTGACCTTCGACGATGTCCTGCTGGTGCCGGCCGCCTCCGACGTCCTTCCCGCCCAGGTTGATACCAGAACCCGGCTGACCCGCTCGGTCGAGCTCGGCATTCCGCTGATGTCCTCGGCGATGGACACGGTGACCGAGGCGGGCTTGGCCATCGCCATGGCCCAGGCCGGCGGCATCGGCGTGATCCACAAGAACCTCTCGATCGGGGAACAGGCCGAACATGTGCGGCGCGTAAAGCGCTATGAAAGCGGCATGGTGGTCAATCCGGTCACCATCGCGCCGGGCGCGACGCTCGCCGAGGCGCTGGCCCTGATGGAGCGCTTCCGCATCTCCGGCATTCCGGTGGTGGAGGGCGCCAACGGCACCGGCGCCGGCCGCCTTGTCGGCATCCTCACCAATCGCGACGTGCGCTTCGCCGACGATCCGCGCGAGAAGGTGTCGGAGCTGATGACGAAGGGCAATCTCATCACGGTGCGCCAGGGCGTGAATCCGGACGAGGCCAAGCGCCTGCTGCATGCCCATCGCATCGAGAAGCTCGTCGTGGTCGATGATGCCTATCGCTGCGTCGGCCTCATCACCGTCACGGACATCGAGAAGGCGCAGAAATATCCCAATGCCTGCACGGACGAGCGCGGCCGCTTGCGCGTCGCCACCGCCACCGGCGTCGGCGACGCCGGCTATGCCCGCGCCCAGGCGCTGATCGACGCCGAATGCGACGTCATCGTGGTCGATACCGCGCATGGTCATTCCAAGGGCGTGCTCGACGCCATCACGCGGATCAAGAAGGCTTCGAACTACACCCAGGTCGCGGCCGGCAATGTCGCCACCGCGGATGGCGCGCGCGCCCTGATCGATGCGGGCGCCGATTGCGTCAAGGTCGGCATCGGGCCGGGCTCGATCTGCACCACGCGCATCGTCGCCGGCGTCGGCGTGCCGCAGCTCACCGCGATCATGGATGCGGTCGATGCGGCGCGGAAGGCCGGCGTGCCGGTGATCGCCGATGGCGGCATCAAATATTCCGGCGATCTCGCCAAGGCGATCGCCGCCGGCGCGCATGTCGGCATGGTCGGTTCGCTGCTCGCCGGCACGGAGGAGGCGCCGGGCGAGGTGTTCCTCTATCAGGGCCGCTCCTACAAGGGCTATCGCGGCATGGGCAGCATGGGCGCGATGGCGCGGGGCAGCGCCGACCGCTATTTCCAGGCCGAGGTCTCCGACACGCTCAAGCTCGTGCCCGAGGGCGTCGAAGGCCAGGTGCCCTACAAGGGCGCGGTGTCGAACGTCGTGCACCAGATCATCGGCGGCCTGCGCGCCGCGATGGGCTATACCGGTTGCCGCTCCATCGCCGAGATGCACGCCAAGGCCAAATTCGTCCGCATCACCGGCTCGGGCCTGCGCGAAAGCCATGTCCACGACATCCTGGTCACCCGCGAAGCGCCCAACTATCCGGGCGGGCAGTAGCCGGTCATTCGTTCTTCACGATGCCGCTCATGCCGGCGATGTAGAGCGAGACGAACAGCCAGCCGAACAGCTCCAAGGTCCAATAGACGAAGCGGTGAACGCCGTAGCTGAAGAAAAAGACAAGCCAGCCCGCCGTCCCCTCCAGCACGCCATCCGGCGGGGCGGCGGCGAGCGGCTTTTTGGCTTGCGGCGCGCTCGGGCGCGGATCGCCCGAAATGCTCCAATCGTGTCCGAGCAGCAGCCGCATGCCTTCGACATACCAGGGATCGTGCGTGTCGCGCCGATGGCCCGACCGGTGGTCGGTGGGCTCCCACGCCTGGTCCTGACCGAGTTCGATGATCGGAAGATAGTTGTCGAGCGCGTAGACCGGTGCGTTGAAGCGCGTGTAGTGCTCCGGCAATTTCAAGCCCGGATGGCTCGCCAGATAGACGACGACGCTGCCCTCGCGCGGAGACATGAAACCCAGATTGGCGGCGGCGGCGAAGGTCAGCCATCCCAGGAGGAAGAAGAACATCGACCAGTAGAGCGCGCGCTGCGGCTTGTATCCGTTTCCGATGGTCGCGTGCAGGAGGCGAAGCCAGAGCTTCAGGTGCCATCGCGTGCTGGCGCCGCTCGCGCGCATGATCTCGCGCTGCATCGCCAGTTCGCGCGCATCGTCGTCATAGCCCATGTCGCGCAGGACCTTGATGGTCTGGGTCCATGGCTGGGGTCGCAGATAGCTGTCGTTCGGCGGCGGCGGCGGCGCGGGACGGCCGATGATCCACATGGCGGCGAGCCAAAGGCCGTGGGCGATCGAGCGCGGCAGGCGCAGCATCGCCCCGGCGGCGCCTCTGACGCTTGCGGCCGCGGTCGTCCACCAGGGCCGCGGCGCCAGCGATATGACTTCCGGCGGCGGCGAACCGATGTGATGGGCCGGCTGGTGCAGGAGCCAGTCGCGGCGCGAACGCCAATCGGTCCTGCAATTGTCGAATCGTTCAAAGGTGAACCCGTCCAGGATGACGGTTTCGCGGGCCGGCCAGCATTCCGGCGCGTCGTTGAAGGCGCGGCACTTTGCTTGGCCAAGATCGACCGTTCCCAGGAAGAGCGCGGGCAGCCAACAGACTTCTTTGCCGTGCGTGTCTCCGAATTGGAGATAGGTGCCGAGGTCGGCGGAGTGAAGGGACAGCACTTCGCGGCGTTCGGAGGAATCGTCGCCCAGCTCGAAAATCGCACCGGTGCACCGCAGCTGCACGGCGAGCGTCGCGCCGATGAAGTTGACGAAGCCGATCGCATGGAAGCCTTCGTCGATGCGTACATAGTTGCAAACGAGACCGTTTGCCTTCAGCGCGGTTCCGCCCTTGTTGAATATCTTGGCGCCCGACGCCTCCAGCCCGTTGTCGATCCGCGCGACGGTAAGATCGATGCTTCCGTGAAACCGGCCGTCGGTCAGTATGACGGCCTGTCTTACGGTCGCGCCTGCCGCGCTCAGCGCCAGGCCGTCCTCGCCGGCGCGGACGGTTGCCGCGCTCAGATCGATCGATCCGTCGATCGTGGCGGTGAGCAGCGAAACGCCCAGATCGAACGTCACCTGTTCGCCGAGCCACAAATTGCCGTGGATTGCGGCATTGTTTGCGCTCAGCGACGGGATGTGGGACCTGTTGAAGATGACGTCCCGCGTCGTGGCGCCGTCCAGTATGATGGGCTTCTCGAACTGGCAGTCCAATGCGATGAGGGGATGGTTCAGGGTGGCGTTTTCGCACGTCAACGCGCCGCCGATCGTGGTGCTGAACAGGCGAACGCCTTCCGCGCCGACCGGCCATGGCGCCGGCTCGCCCGGCCAGGTGTCGCCGGTCAGAAGGCAGCGGATGATCGCCGCGTCGATTTTCGAACCGGACTTCGCGGACCAATATTCGCCGTCCGCGGCGTGTGCGATCATCTCGCGTTCTGTGGCGGTCGGGGCGCGCTTGGGATAGGGCATCGGATAAGTCCGGGAAGGATGGAATTTTATAGGTCGGGCAAAAGGAAAATAAAGACAATATTTCTCAAATATAGCCAAGTATATGCGGAACCGACGGGCTGCGGGTCGGCCCGTTCGCCCGCATGCCGGCATGTCCCGCCATGACCCCCGCCGCCCGCATCCAGGCCGCCATCGACATCCTTGCCGCGCTCGAAAAGACGGACCAGCCGGCGGACCGGCTGATCAAGGAGTATTTCCGCGCCCGGCGGTACGCCGGCTCGAAGGATCGCGCCGCCGTCGCCGAGCGGGCGTTCGCGATATTGCGCCATCGCTTCTCGCTGGCCTGGGCGATGCAGGATGATTCGCCGCGCGCTCTGGTGCTCGCATCGGTCGCGCGCGACGGCGAAGATCCCGACCTGCTGTTCACCGGCCAGGCCCACGCCCCGGCGCCGCTGACCGATGACGAGCACAAACGTCTCGGAAACCCGCGTGCCACCACGCCGCTCCATGCCGAAGGCGAATTCCCCCAATTTCTCCTGCCCGAACTGACGCGCGCTTTCGGCGACCGCGTTCTGCGCGAGATGGCGGCGCTGCAGTTGCGCGCGCCGGTCGATCTGCGCGTGAACACGTTGCGGCGGGAGCGTGGCGAGGTGCTGAACGCGCTTGCCGCGCAGGGCTTCGCCGCCGCGGCCACGCCTTTCGCGCCGCACGGCATCCGCATCGCGGCGGGCGAGGCGTCGTCGAGCCTTGGCCGCGGCGCGATGTTCGAAAGCGGGGCGTTCGAATTCCAGGACGAGGCGGCGCAGATCGCGGCGCTGCTGGTCGGCGCCGGGCCGGGGATGCGCGTCCTCGACTTGGCGGCCGGCGCCGGCGGCAAGACGCTGGCGCTCGCCGCCGCGATGCGGAACCGGGGCGAGATCCTCGCCTGCGATATCCGCCAGCCCGCGCTGCAGGAGCTTGCCGCCCGCGCCGCGCGCGCCGGCGCGAAAAACATCCGCACCCGACTGCTGGACGATCGCGCGCCGCCGGATGGCGCTTTCGACGCGGTGCTACTCGACGCGCCCTGCAGCGGCAGCGGCACCTGGCGCCGCCAGCCGGAACTGCGCTGGAAACTGACGCCGAAAATGCTCGCCCAAAGGATCGCGCTTCAGGACGAATTGCTCGACCGGGCCGCAGGTCTCGTGAGGCCCGGCGGCCGGCTGGTCTACGCGACCTGCTCGATCCTGCCGTCTGAGAATCAGGACCGCGTCGCGGCTTTTCGCCGGCGGCATCCCGCCTTCAGGCCGGTCCGTGCCGCCGATGCCTGGCACGCGGCGACCGGAACGCCGCCGCCGCCCGGCCTGGACGGGGATTTCCGCGCCACGCCGCTGACGACCGGCACGGATGGATTCTATTGTGCCGTCCTGCGGGCGACGTCCCGGTCGGAGGAAGGAGCCATGCGATGATTCGCGGCAGCTGCCTGTGCGGCGGCATCAGGTTCGAAGTCGATAGGGTGCGGGCGCTGACGACCTGCCATTGCGGAAATTGCCGCAAGCTGAGCGGCTCGGCTTTCGCCGTCTATGCCCATGTCGATGCGGACAAGTTCCGCTTGCTCGCCGGCGAGGCGCTTCTGGCGGACTACGAATCCGCCCCCGGCAGCATCCGCAGGCGCTGCAAGGTCTGCGGCTGCGCCGCGCCGGGCAAGGCGGCATATCTGCCGACGGTCAGCATCCCGGCCGGCCTCCTCGACGACGATCCGGTCGTGCGCCCGATGCTGCACGTCTTCACCGCGTCGCGCGCGCCCTGGTGGACGATCACCGACGCGCTGCCGCAGCACGAAAAATGGGTGCCCGGCTACGAACCGAAAGATGCACAGGCTGCGACGCCGCCCGCGCTGGACAAGGGGGAGGGCTGAACCCTAAATCCGACCATGTCCGTCCCCGTCCTGATCATCGATTTCGGCTCCCAGGTGACGCAGCTGATCGCGCGCCGCGTGCGCGAGGCCGGCGTCTATTGCGAGATCGTCCCCTTCGACAAGGCCGAGGCGGCGATCGCCGCCAAGCCGCAGGCGATCATCCTGTCCGGCGGCCCCGCCTCGGTGATGGACGAGGGCGCGCCGCGCGCCCCGCAATCGGTGTTCAAGGCCGGCGTGCCGGTGCTCGGCATCTGCTATGGCGAGATGGCGATGGCGCAGCAGCTCGGCGGCAAGGTCGAAGGCGGCCACCATCGCGAGTTCGGCCGCTCCGATATCGTCATCGAAAAGGACTCGCCGCTGCTCGGCGGGCTGGGCGGCGTCGGCGCGCGCGAGCCGGTGTGGATGAACCATGGCGACAAGATCACCGCCATGCCGCCGGGATTCTCGGTGGTCGCGACCAGCGAGAATTCGCCCTATGCCGTGATCGCCGACGAGGCGCGCAAGCTCTACGGCATCCAGTTCCATCCCGAGGTCGCGCACACGCCGCGCGGCGCCGAGATCTACCGCAACTTCGTGCTGCGCATCGCCGGCATCGAGCCGGAATGGAACATGCACGCCTTCCGCGCCGCCGAGATCGCCAAGATCCGCGCCCAGGTCGGCAAGGCCAGGGTGATCTGCGGCCTCTCCGGCGGCGTGGACTCGTCGGTCGCCGCGGTGCTCATCCACGAGGCGGTCGGCGACCAGCTCACCTGCATCTTCGTCGATACCGGGCTGATGCGCGCCGGCGAAAGCGAGGAGGTCGTCTCGCTGTTCCGCGGCCATTACAACATCCCGCTGGTGCATGCCCCGGCGCAGGATCTGTTTCTCGGCCGTCTCGCCGGCGTCAGCGATCCGGAGCAGAAGCGCAAGATCATCGGCGCCACCTTCATCGACGTGTTCGATGCCGAAGCGCACAAGGTCGGCGGCGCGGAATTCCTGGCGCAGGGCACGCTCTATCCCGACGTGATCGAGAGCGTGTCGGCGACCGGCGGTCCCTCCGTCACCATCAAGTCGCATCACAATGTCGGCGGCTTGCCCGATTTCATGAAGATGAAGCTGGTCGAGCCGCTGCGCGAGCTGTTCAAGGACGAGGTCCGCGCGCTCGGCCGCGAGCTCGGCCTGCCCGAAAGCTTCGTCGGGCGCCATCCGTTTCCCGGTCCCGGCCTCGCCATCCGCCTGCCCGGCGAGATCACGGCGGAAAAGCTCGACATCCTGCGCAAGGCCGACGCCGTCTATCTCGACGAGATCCGCAAGGCCGGTCTTTACGACAAGATCTGGCAGGCCTTCGCGGTGCTGCTGCCGGTCAAGACCGTGGGCGTGATGGGCGACGGCCGCACCTACGACCATGTCTGCGCGCTCCGCGCCGTGACGAGCAGCGACGGCATGACGGCGGACTACTACCCGTTCGAGCACTCTTTCCTGGCGCGCGTGAGCACCCGCATCGTGAACGAGGTCCGCGGCATCAACCGCGTGGTCTACGACATCACGGCGAAGCCACCGGGGACGATCGAGTGGGAGTGAAGGGGCGATAGTCCAGCCGAGAATTATCTTTATGATCCAATGGCTTATCCCGATCTGGGGATGATCGATAGTACATCGGCAGTTCCCGCCTCCAATCTCATAACTTATTGAACTGAGAAGAGAATTTGTGGGGCGTCGAGTATTTTTCCCTTCTATAGCCGAATAGCTTGACGGCATTTCTGACGGTCTTTTCTGAAGAGCACATCGAGGGAAAACCAAAAGACCGTCAGATAGAGCGCATAGCGCTGACGGTCTTTTCCTGGCCGGTAAGTTCTAGAAAATGTACTGGAAGAGGTAAATTATAGCCCGGTCGGCGCTGCTTTTACGACCGAAAGGACGGTCGCTGAGCCCGCTCCCGCAAAGAGTCGTGCTCGGGCCCCGCTCTTGAAATGGCCGGGCATTGGCCGTACATTTGAGGCGGGAGAATTGCCATGGCAAACGTAGCCTCGAAATCGGCCCGTGGCCGCACCCGCGCGCAGCGTCTTGAGACGCGGGTGACGGCAGAGCAGAAGACGCTCATCGAACATGCCGCCGCGCTCCAGGGACGGACGGTCACAGACTTTGTATTGACCAGTGTCCAGGATGCTGCACGGCGGGCGATTGAGGAACACCAGCAGATCGAACTGTCGGTGCGCGACAGCCAGGCGTTTGTCGATGCGCTGCTGAATCCAAAGCCCGTCAACGATCGCTTGCGTGACACGGTGCGCCGTTATCGCGAAGCGACTGGCGTATAGCTCGTGCAGGGCGGCCCGGAGGGATCGCTTCGGGTCGAGGCGCTTGGTCCGCATCACGATCGCAACTCATTCGTCAGTGGCGTCGAACCGCTTGATCGTTACTTCCGGAGCCAGGCCGGCCAAGATGCCCGCAAGAACATGGCGGCACCGTTCGTGCTTGTGCTGCCGGACGGCGCCATCGGCGGCTACTACACGCTTTCAGCGACGGGCGTGAAACTCACTGAGTTTCCGGTCGACATCACGCGCAAACTTCCCAGGTACCCACTCGTTCCGGCGACGCTCTTGGGCCGGCTTGCTGTCGACCAAAACTATCGCGGACGAGGCTACGGCCGCTTCCTGCTTGCCGACGCTCTGTTTCGCGCAGTCCATAGTGAGATCGCATCGTTCGCCATCATCGTCGACGCGAAGGATGATGCAGCCTGTCACTTCTATGAGCGCGAGAGCTTCCTGCCGTTTCCCGATCAACCTCTGAGGCTGTTTCGATCGATGGCGGACATTGCGAAGCTCTATGAATGAGAACCCACATGGCCGCGCTATATCGGCGCCTATTGCTGAACGGAATGTACTTCGATGAAATCCAAGAGCCGAAACCTGAATTCCGCGACCAGGGAACCTAAGCTCTCGCGCACTTACGCACCCGCCGATTTTTCGCCGTTGGACTGGCAACGCGGCTTGCGCCGCCAGTTCGGCCGCGAGCAGGCCTTCGGGCTTGAAAATCTGACCAGCGAACCGTTTTTCTCCGAGTTTCGAGTCAGCAATCCGGTTTCGAAATCCAGCTATCGCGTGGCGATTCGAGGCCGGGGGCCGGGCGGTAATTTCTGTTCATGCCACGATTACGCCACCAGCGAGTTGGGCACCTGCAAGCACATCGAATTTACGCTTGCCCGGCTGGAGAAGAAGCGCGGCGCCAAGGCGGCGTTTGCGCGCGGCTACCAGCCGTCATTTTCCGAGCTGTATTTGCGCAATGAAGGCAAACGCCGCGTGCATTTTCGCGCCGGGACGGATTGCCCGCTGGCCTTGCGCAAGGCCGCCGCCGGTTTTAGCCGAGCCCGAAGCCAAGGCAGTGGTGTTTTCGCAATGGACGCGGACCCACGACATCGTCATCCGCCGCCTCGAAGCGCGCGGTCTGGGTTATGTCAGCTTCCACGGTGGTGTGCCGTCGGAAAAGCGGCCGGCACTGGTTGAGCGGTTTCGCGACGACCCCACCTGCCGCGTGTTCCTCTCGACCGATGCGGGCAGTACGGGCCTCAATCTGCAGCACGCATCGACCCTGGTGAACATGGACTTGCCGTGGAATCCGGCGATTCTCGAACAGCGCATCGCGCGCATCCATCGCTTGGGCCAGAGACGGCCGGTGCAAGTCATCAATTTCGTGGCGAAGGGCACTATCGAGGAGGGCATGCTTTCGGTGCTGGCGTTCAAACGCTCCTTGTCGGCAGGCATTCTCGATGGCGGCAGCGGTGAGATTTCGCTCGGCGGTTCGCGTCTCAACCGCTTCATGAAGGACGTGGAAAACGTCACGGGGCGTATGGGTGAGGGCGAGGCCGTGACGCCGGCAGAGGAAGTGAGGAATATCGTCACTGCTGACGATGCGGGGTCCGCGGAAGATATAAATGCGGATATGAACATTGGCGCTGGCGAGATTGCGATCAGGCGGACTGATGGGGCCGGAGCACCACCTCGCGATACAGGTCCCAATCCGTGGCAGGCCTTGGCGCAGATCGGCGCGCAGTTTAGTGCCGCTCTGACGGCCGCCAACGATCTCAACACTGCAGCGCATCCCTGGATCGAGCG
>DASWOE010000291.1:0-2194 GCA_036398875.1 Rhizomicrobium sp. | reverse complement strand
GCGCCAGCGGCTGTTCTTCACGCTGGGCGCGCTGATCGTGGCGCGGCTGGGCACCTACATCCCGATGCCCGGAATCGATCCGGCGGAACTGGCGCGGCAGCTGTCGCAGCAGTCCGGCGGCCTGCTCGACGTCTTCAACGTGCTCGCCGGCGGCGCCGTGCAGCGCATGGCGATCTTCTCGCTTGGCATCATGCCGTACATTTCCGCCTCGATCATCATCCAGCTGATGACGACGGTGTTCCCCGAGCTCGAGAACCTGAAGAAGGAAGGCGAGGCGGGCCGCAAGATCATCAACCAGTACACGCGCTACGGCACCGTGGGCCTCGCCGCGATCCAGGCTTACGGCATCGCGCTCGGCCTCGAACATTGGGGCCATGTGGTGATCGCGCCGGGCCTGTTCTTCCGCATCTCCTCCGTCATCACCCTGACCGGCGGCACCGTGCTTCTGATGTGGATCGGCGAGCAGATCACCGCGCGCGGCGTCGGCAACGGCATCTCGCTCATCATCTTCGCCGGCATCGTCGCGCGCTTTCCGCAATATATCGGCCAGGTGTTCGAATCGGTGCGCACCGGCGCGATCGGGCCGATGACGATCATCCTGGGCGCCGTCGCGGTCGCCGGCCTCGTCACCTTCATCGTGTTCATGGAGCGCGCCCAGCGGCGGCTCCTGGTCCAGTATCCCAAGCGACAGGTCGGCAACAAGATGTATGGCGGGGAATCCTCGCATCTGCCGCTCAAGCTCAACGTCTCGGGCGTCATCCCGCCGATCTTCGCGTCCTCGATCCTGCTGCTGCCCACCACCATCGCGGGCTTCAACGCGCAGAACATCCCGGACTGGCTGCAGACCATCGTCACCTATATCAGCCACGGCCAGCCGCTCTATCTGGTGCTCTATGCGCTGATGATCCTGTTCTTCTCCTTCTTCTACACGTCCATCGTGTTCAACCCGGAAGAGACGGCGGACAATCTGAAGAAGTATGGCGGCTTCATTCCGGGCATCCGTCCGGGCAAGAAGACGGCCGAGCACATCGACTATGTGCTGACGCGCATCACCGTGGTCGGCGCGATCTACCTGGCGGTGGTCTGCCTGATCCCCGAGATCGTGACCACCTATTACGGCATTCCGTTCTATCTCGGCGGCACCTCGATCCTGATCGTGGTGAGCGTCACCATGGACACGGTTGCGCAGATCCAGAGCCATCTGATCGCGCAGCAATATGAGGGCCTCATCAAGAAGGCCAAGCTTCGGGGAGCGCGTCGTTGAATATCGTTCTGTTCGGGCCTCCGGGCGCCGGCAAGGGAACCCAGGCCAAGATCCTGCAGGACAAGCGCGGCCTGCCGCAGCTTTCGACCGGCGACATGCTGCGCGCCGCGGTGAAGGCCGGCAGCGCGCTCGGCCGCCAGGTCGAGGCGATCCTGACCAAGGGCGACCTGGTCCCCGACGAGATCGTCATCGCCATCATCGCCGAACGCTACGACCAGGCGGACTGCTTCCAGGGCGGCGTGTTCGACGGCTTCCCGCGCACCATCCCGCAGGCGCAGGCGCTGGACGCCATGCTGGCGGAGCGCAAGAAGAAGATCGACGTCGTGCTGGAGCTCAAGGTCGATGACAAGGTGCTGCTCCAGCGCGTGGAGCAGCGCATCAAGGAGGGCGGCATATTGCGCTCCGACGACACGCCCGAAACGCTCGCCCGCCGCCTGGAGGTGTACTACGCCAACACGGCGCCGCTGCTCGACTATTACGGAAAGCAGGGCAAGGTGGTGACGATCGACGGCATGGCGCCGATCGCCGAGGTCACCGCCGCCATCGCCGCCGCGCTGGATTCCCGGACTCGCTGAGCGCGCCGCGCCGCCATCGCGCCGGTCAGGGCGCGGCGGGCCTGGGCAGCAGCACGGCCTGCTGCATGGCGCGTATATGGGCCTGCCATTGGGCCTGCTCGGCGGCGTTTTCGCGCATCGCCGCCTGATAGGCCGCCACGATCGCTTCGCCGTCCTTTACCGCCGAAATGGCGGCCAGGGGTTGCTGGCCGGGCGCCGCGACGGCCTTTCCGAGGCCGGCGATGCTGACCGAGTAGCGCCGGATCCAGTCCGTCCGGCAGGCCGTCCAGCTCAAGCCTTTCGCGAAGACGGGACGCGTCGCGGCAAGCTGCGCGGGCGTGTCATGCGCATAGGCATCGGGCGACGGCGCCGGCAA
>DASWOE010000290.1:0-14560 GCA_036398875.1 Rhizomicrobium sp. | reverse complement strand
CAGTCGCGTTGCGATGCGCGCCTGCACGAACGCCTCCAGCCGCGCCTGCACGCCGGCACGCAGCTCGCCCTTAAGCCGCTCGTCGGCCAGCATCTCCACCACCGGCGCCAGCGGCGCGCTACCCTTGGCCAGATGCGCCACGACGGCGCCGTCCCACCACAGCTTGCCGTGCTCGCTGAGCGTGATCGCCCGGTCTTCGGCCTCCGCGATGCGCCGCGCGCGGGCGTGGAACTCGCCCTCCAGCCCGCGCATCGCCGCGGCGCGCAAGGTGCGGCCGTGGATGCCCTCGGCGCGGGCGTCGGGCTCGAAGCGGAAGCCTTCCAGCTTGCCGACCACCTCGCCGCCGATGGCGACGCCGCCGGAATCGTCCAGCGTGAGATCGATGACGTCGTCCTCGCGCAGCCGCTTCATCAGCACGCTGGTGCGCCGGTCGATGAAGCGTTGCGTGAGCTGCTCATGCAGCGCGTCCGACAGCCGGTCTTCCACCGCGCGCGTCACGCCCTGCCAATGCGCCGGGTCCGTCGTCCAGCTGGCGCGGTGCGAGGCATAGGTCCAGGTGCGGATCTGGGCGAGGCGACCGGAGAGCGTGGCGACGTCGCCCTCGACGATGTCGAGCCGCGCGATCTGCCGCGCCAGCCAGTCGTCCGGCAGCACGCCCGCGTCGCTGGCGAGAAAAAGAAAGATCGACTGCACCAGCCGCACATGCTCGTCCATCGACAGCTTGCGGAAATCGGGCAGCTGGCAGGCATCCCACAGCCGGTGCACGCCCTGCCGCGTGCCGGCCAGCGCCAGCACCTCGTCCTGCGCCGCCAGGGTGCGCAGCGCGATCAGGTCGCTCGATGGCCGCGCCTTGGCAAGGCCTTTCGCCGGCGGCGGCTCGTCCAGGCTCGCGACCAGCCGGTCGATCGAAGCGAAGTCGAGATCGCCATTGCGCCATTGCAGCACCCGCACGGGGTCGTAGCGGTGGCCCTCCACCCGCGCGACCAGCTCATCCTCCAGCGGCGCGGCATCGCCGGTGGTCCCGAAGGTGCCGTCGTTCATGTGCCGCCCGGCGCGGCCGGCGATCTGCCCGACCTCGTCGGGGCGCAGCGGCCGCATCTGGGTGCCGTCGAACTTGTCCATCGCCGCGAAGGCGACGTGATCGACATCCATGTTGAGGCCCATGCCGACGGCGTCGGTCGCCACCAGGAAATCGACGTCGCCGCTTTGGTAGAGCTGCACCTGCGCATTGCGCGTGCGCGGGCTGAGCGCGCCCAGCACCACGGCGGCGCCGCCGCGCTGGCGCCGGATCAGCTCGGCGATGCCGTAGACGTCCTCGGCCGAGAACCCCACCACCGCGGCGCGGCGCGGCAGGCGGGTCAGCTTCTTGTGGCCGGTATAGGCGAGGTCGGAGAACCGCGCCCGCGACATGAAATAGGCGCGTGGCACGAAACGCTGGATCGCGCCGCGCATCGTGTCGGCGCCGAGCAGGATGGTCTCCTCCTCGCCGCGGGCGTGCAGCAGCCGGTCGGTGAAGACATGGCCGCGCTCGAAATCGGCGCAGAGCTGGATCTCGTCGATCACCAGGCAGGCGACCGGGATATCCAGCGGCATCGCCTCGACGGTGCAGACGTAATAGCGCGCGTTCGGCGGGACGATCTTCTCTTCGCCGGTGATCAGGGCGGCCGCCTCGGCCCCCTTCAGGCGCACCACCTTGTCGTAGACCTCGCGCGCCAGAAGGCGCAGCGGCAGGCCGATCATGCCCGATCTGTGCGCCAGCATCCGCTCGATGGCGAAATGGGTCTTGCCGGTGTTGGTGGGGCCGAGGACCGCGGTGACGCGGGCTGCTGTCTCGGGTCCCGGCCGGTCCGATCTTTGGTTCATGATGGCTCGAACATGGGTCGGCGGCCGTGCGCCCGCAAGCTGTCTGCGCGCTACGGATTGCCGCCTTTCCCGTGCTGTGGATCGTCCGTTCACGGAAAGTACGTTCACGGAACGAACCAGGCTCGAATCACTAACTGGTTGAATATCATCCTTTGTTCTCATACGTTTAGTGGAAAGTCAAGGGCCTCCGGCCACAACATCTTGTGGGTATGTCCAACAATGGAGTCGGTCCGGCTTATCCACGGGATACTCCGTACCCGGATCATTTGTTAAGGAACAAAGACAATCACATGACGGATTTGACGGCCGTTTCGCACCTGCGATACTGCCGCCCAGAGGCATCGGGCAGGGACCTATGAGCGACGCGAAGACGCCGGAAAGCTGGGCTTTGGCGGCCCAGAAGGAGCTCAGGGACCGCCCCCTGGCGGGCCTGGACTGGGCGACGCCGGAGGGCTTTGCCGTCAAGCCGCTCTACACCGCGGCCGACCTGGAGGGCTTCGCGGCGGCGACCTCGCTGCCCGGCCAGATGCCCTATATGCGCGGCGTGCGGTCCACCATGTATGCCGGCCGTCCCTGGACCATTCGCCAGTATGCCGGGTTTTCCACGGCGGAAGAGTCCAACGCCTTCTACCGCAAGAATCTCGCGGCCGGGCAGATGGGCCTTTCCGTCGCCTTCGATCTGGCCACCCATCGCGGCTATGACAGCGACCATCCGCGCGTCGCCGGCGATGTCGGCAAGGCGGGCGTCGCGATCGACTCGGTGGAGGACATGAAGATCCTGTTCGGCGGCATCCCGCTGGACAAGATGTCGGTCTCGATGACCATGAACGGTGCGGTGATCCCGATCATGGCGAATTTCATCGTCGCGGGCGAAGAGCAGGGCACGCCGGTCGGCAAGCTGTCGGGCACCATCCAGAACGACATCCTCAAAGAGTTCATGGTTCGCAACACCTACATCTATCCGCCGACGCCCTCGATGCGCATCGTCGCCGACATCATCGAATACACGGCCAAGAAGATGCCGAAATTCAATTCGATCTCGATCAGCGGCTATCACATGCACGAGGCCGGCGCGACGGCGGTGCAGGAGCTCGCCTTCACGCTGGCCGACGGCATCGAATATGTCCGCGCCGCGCTGGCCAAGGGGCTCGAAGTCGATGCCTTCGCGCCGCGCCTGTCGTTCTTCTTCGGCATCGGCATGAACTTCTTCATGGAGGTCGCCAAGCTGCGCGCCGCGCGGCTGTTGTGGTCGCGGATCATGGCCGGCTTCGGCGCCAAGAACGCCGAGAGCCTGATGCTGCGCACCCATTGCCAGACGAGCGGCGTGTCGCTGACCGAGCAGGATCCCTACAACAACGTCGTGCGCACCACGATCGAGGCGCTGGCATCCGTGCTCGGCGGCACCCAGTCGCTGCACACCAATTCGTTCGACGAGGCCATCGCGCTGCCGACCGAATTCTCCGCCCGCATCGCGCGCAACACCCAGCTCATCCTGCAGAACGAAAGCCAGATCACCAAGGTCGTCGATCCGCTCGGCGGTTCCTATTACGTCGAGGCGCTCACCCATTCGTTGGCCGACGCGGCGCGAAAGATCATCGACGAGGTCGAGGCGATGGGCGGCATGACCAAGGCAGTCGAGGCCGGCATCCCCAAGCTGCGGATCGAGGAGGCCGCCGCCCGCCGCCAGGCCCGCGTCGATAGGGGCGAAGACGTCATCGTCGGCGTCAACAAATTCCAGCTCGCCAAGGAAGATGCGCTGGACGTGCGCGCCATCGACAATGCGCAGGTGCGCGAGTCCCAGATCGCGCGCCTCGGATCGATCAAGGCGACGCGCGACCCGGCCAAGCTCAAGGCGGCGCTCGATGCGCTGATCGCCGGCGCGAAGGGAACGGCCAATCTGCTCGAACTCGCGGTCGAGGCGGCGCGCGCCCGCGCCACGGTCGGCGAGATCTCCGACGCGATGGAGAGCGTGTTCGGCCGCCACAGCGCGCAGATCCGCTCCATCGCCGGCGTCTATGGCGCGGCCTATGAGGGCGACAACGAATTCGGCGCCATCCGCGGCGAGGTCGAGGCCTTCGCGCGCGAGGAGGGCCGCCGCCCGCGCATGCTGGTCGCCAAGATGGGCCAGGACGGCCACGACCGCGGCGCCAAGGTGATCGCCACCGCCTTCGCCGATCTGGGTTTCGACGTCGATATCGGGGCGCTGTTCCAGACGCCGGAAGAGGTCGCCAAGGACGCGATCGACGCCGATGTGCACGTCGTCGGCGTGTCGAGCCAGGCGGCGGGGCATCTGACGCTGGTGCCGCTGCTGATCGAGGCGCTCAAGAAGCAGAAGGCCGACGACATCCTGGTCGTGGTCGGCGGGGTGATCCCGGCGCAGGATTATCCCGCGCTGAAGAAAGCCGGCGTCGCCGCGATCTTCGGGCCGGGCACCAACATCCCGGACGCGGCGCGCGAGGTGCTCAAGCTCATCCGCGCCCGCAAGCTGCCGCATGCGGCGGAGTAGGGCATGCCGTCGCGTCGTCGCGCCCTCCTTGCCGTCCTTCTTGCGGTGGTCGGCGCGGTCGTTCTGGCATTGATCGAGGCGGGCTTCGGACTGGTCCAGGCGGCGATGTACCTGCATGGCAGGTTCGGCATCGGCTACGATGCGAGTGTGGAAAGCGTCGGATTTCAAATGGCGGGCGTGCTGTTCACCAAATACCTCGCGCTGGGTGTCGCGTTCACCTGGCCGCTGGCCGCCTGGTGCATGCCGTTCGTCGTCTCCATCGGCGGTCTGGTGGCGATTGCCGCCGCAAACCATGTCCTCGCCCTCAGCCGCAAGGCTATCGACGTTCCGGATCTGGAGATCGGCCTCTTCGTCCTCGGATTGGCGTTGGTCCTGTTCCTGCGGATCGTGGAATGGGCGGACCGCCGCTGGAACGGAGCGCATCCATGACCCGCATCGCCCTCATCGGCCCCGGCGCCATCGGCGGCACGGTCGGCTTCGCGCTGGCGGAGAGAGGCCGCGACCTGGTCATCTGCGCCAATGCGAAATTCTCCGAACTGGCGCTGACGCGTTCCGACTCGAGACAGCGGCGCGCGCTGCCGGTCACGGTCGCGACCTCGCCGAACGAAGTCGATCCCGTCGATTGGGTGCTGCTCTGCGTGAAGTCGCATCAGACGGGGTCCGCGGCCGCCTGGCTCAAGGCGGCCACCGGCCCGCGGACCAGGGTCGCGGTGCTTCAGAACGGCGTCGAGCATCGCCGGACCGTCGCGCCCTATGTCGGGCCGGACAACGCCGTGGTGCCCGTGGTCGTGATGCTGCCGGCCGAGCGCACCGCGCCGGGCGAGATCACCACGTTCGGCAGCGCCGGCCTCACCGCGCCGGACGACGCGGCGGGGCGCGAATTCGCGAGCCTGTTCGACGGCACCTTCGTCACGGTCTCGACCGACGCGGATTTCGTCAGCCGTGCCTGGGAGAAGCTCTGCATGAACGCCTGCAGCGGATCGCTGTGCGCGATCATGAACCATCCGGCCGCCATCGCGGCTTATCCCGATCTGAGGCCGCTGGCCGAACGCATCATCGAAGAGGTGATGACGGTCGGCCGTGCCGAAGGCGCGCGGTTCGCGGACGGCTATGCCAAGTCCCTGATCGGTTTCTTCTCCAATCCGGCCGGCCGCGGCAATTCGATGTATTACGACCGCCGCGACGGCAAGCCGCTCGAATGGGACGCCCGCAACGGCGTCATCCGGCGGCTCGGCGCCGGACACGGCATCGCGACGCCCATCGCCGACACCATCGTGCCGCTGCTCGCCGCGCTGAGCGGTTGATCATTCCTCCCCCGCGTCAGCGGGGGAGGGGGACCGCGAAGCGGTGGAGGGGGCGAGACTGGGCGAAGTCCCTCGGCGATCGATCTCTGCGCGGGGCGGCCGCCCCCTCCGCCCCGCTGCGCTCGGCACCTCCCCCGCTGCGCGGGAGGGATCGAACATCCTATCCCGCCGGCTTCGGAATCGCGCCGTCGATCTTCACAGACGTCACCACGCCCGCGATCACGCCATAGGTCGTGTCCGCCCATACCCGCAGCGGCACGACATAGAAGCGCCCGGTGATCGCGCTCGGGAAGGTCACGACCCAGGCATTGATGACCGGGAAGCTCGCGCCCTCCTTGATCACCTTCGGCTTGTAGCCGGCGAGCTGGCGGTACTTGATCTGGCAGAGCAAGGCGCGGCCCTTGTAGAGGCCGTTGTCCATCGACACCGTGGTGTCCTTGAGCTTGCTGATCTCGGCATTGTAGCGCCGCCGCCCGTCGAACACCGGCAGCGTCACGCCGCAGGGATTGTCGGCGCTCGCCGCCACGCCCGAGACCATCATGGTGATGGCGCTCAAGGGATCGACGGTCTCGTGCTGCTGCTCGGGCGTCACCTCATAGCCGGTCATCGGATAGGGCGGGTCGGCATAGAGCCGCACCGGCCCGCCATTGCCATAGGTGAGCGAGACTTCCTGCTTCTTGTCCGACCGGCCCGTGTAGAAGGAATCGTAGAGGCTGGGATGGAAGTTCTTCGGCGCCACCGTGCCGGTCGAGGTGGCCTGGATCTCCGACTGCCAGAAGGCGTTGACCACGCCCGAAGTCTGCAGGTTGGAGACCGAATGGTACTGGTCGCCCCGGATCGTGGTGTTGAGATCGACCTTGCCCAGCGTGACGCCGCCGGCATAGAGCGTCATCGCCATCTGCAGCGTCGAGCCGGGCGCGGCCGGCGCCTCGGCCCCCGAACCGCCGGCGGCCAGGGCCGCGCCGGCCAGAGGGATGGCGGCGAAAAGCGCGAAGGCGGCGTGACGAATTTTCATCGTTTCTGTCTCCCGTTGGGACGCAAAGTAGCGGCGCGGACGCTGCGAAACCACTATGGTCCTATTATGGCCGAGCCCTTTGATTCAAAAGCGGTTAATGGCGCCGCCGCGGCGCTGCTGAAGGGCGACCGCCGCGCCCTTGCCCGCGCCATCACGCTGGTGGAATCCACCCGCGCCCGGGACCAGCGCGAGGCGGAGGACCTGCTGACGGCTCTTTTGCCCCATGCCGGCGGAGCGATCCGCATCGGCATCTCCGGCGCGCCCGGCGTCGGCAAATCGACCTTCATCGAGGCCTTCGGCCTGCATCTGACGGGGCTGGGCAAGACCGTCGCGGTGTTCGCGATCGATCCGTCCTCGCGCCGCTCCGGCGGGTCCATCCTGGGCGACAAGACGCGGATGGAGAAGCTGTCGCGCGCGCCGCGGGCCTATATCCGGCCTTCGCCGGCGGGCACGACCCTGGGCGGCGTGGCGCGGCGCACGCGCGAGTCGATGCTGCTCGCAGAGGCTTCGGGCTTCGACATCGTGCTGATCGAGACCGTCGGCGTCGGCCAGTCGGAGACGGCGGTCGCCGACATGACCGACCTTTTCGTCCTGTTGGCCTCGCCCGGCGGCGGCGACGACCTGCAGGGCATCAAGCGCGGCGTGATGGAACTGGCCGACCTTCTGCTCGTCACCAAGGCCGATGGCGATTTGCTGGCCGCCGCCAATCGGGCCGCCGCCGACTACCAGGGGGCCCTGCACCTGATGCGGCCCAAGCATCCGGGCCTTTCTCCCGAGGTTCTCAAAGTCTCCGCCGTCAAAGGGGCGGGCATCGGCCGGGCCTGGGACGAGATGGCATCCATCCATGCCGCGCTGGCGTCCGGAGGCGGCCTGGCCCGGCTTCGGGCCGAGCAGTCCCGCCGCTGGTTCTGGTCCGAGGTCCAGACCCTGCTGAGCGAGGCGATCCTCGACGATCCCGGCCTGGCCGCCGACGCCGCGAGGCTGGAGACCGCGGTGGCGCAGGGCGGTTCTCTGCCCGCGGCGGCGGCCCGGACCCTGCTGGGCCGGTTTCGCGGCGCTTGACCGGCGGAAACGCTTTCCTTATGAGGGCGCCTCTTTTGGACACGAGACTGCCATGGCACGCCGCTGCGAATTGACCGGAAAAGGCACCTTGGTTGGCAACAATGTCAGCCACGCCAACAACAAGACCAAGCGCATCTACCGCCCGAACCTGCAGCAGGTTTCGCTGGCGAGCGATCTGCTGGGCAACTCCTATGTGCTGAAGATCTGCATGAACGCCCTCAGAACGGTCGATAAGTCCGGCGGCCTGGATCCGTTCCTGCTGAAGGCCAAGGACGGCGCCCTGTCGCCCAAGGCGTTGCGGCTGAAGCGTGCCATCGCCAAAAAGGCGGCGGCTCAAGCGGCGGCTTAAGAGTTCCGCCTAACCGTCTCAAAAATTTACCATGTTTCTGTTGCGAGGGGCATGGCTCCTGCAACGACTTTGCCCTAGTGTCTCAAATTGTGTCAGGGCTGTGGATAAGCAGCCGACACGGGCGGGGTGTGGTGCGAGCTTTCGAATCCGGGTCTGTTTCGGGGCGGGACTCTGTCTCGGCACGGTTGGCGGTGGGCGTCGATGACGGGCCCTACCGGCTCAGGGGCGCGACCGACGCGACCTGGCACACGCAGGGCTATGGCCAACGGGCCGGCTTCGGCCGCCGGTTGCTGGAGGGGCTGCGGGCCGTTCTGCGAATCATCCTGCCGGTCGTATCGCTCTGCACCGCCCTCGCGGCGCTCTACCTCTATATGGATACGCCGCTTCCCTATCTGGCCGACGGCACCGGCCCGTGGCTGACGGTCAGCCATCTGCTGCTGCCGGCCGCGTTTCTGACGATCCATCTCACCAACCGGCGCTTCGGCCCGGCCTATGCGTTCGCGCAGATCGTGCTGGCCTTCGCCGCGATCGGGGCCGCGACGGTGTTCGGCGGCACGTTCATCGCGCTGATGCTGCCCGAAGCGGTGTTTCCGAGCGTGCGGATGGTCGCATCCTTCGCCGGCGCGTTCTTTGTGGCGGGCTTCCTCTCGATCATCGCCTTCGACGGAGCACGGGGTCCGCATTGGTGGACGGCGCCGCTGGTCGGCTCCGTCGTCGCCGCGCTGGCCTTTGCGCCGATCTTCTACACCGCTGCCTATGTCGGCAGCGGCACGCCCTGGCTGATGCATATGGGCCTGCATGCGGCGATCCTGATCGCGGGCGCGGTCCTGTCGCTGCTGCCGTTCTGGCTGCTGCGCCGCATCGTTCAGCCCCTGCCGGGTTTCGGCGGGTATTGATCCTTCGGGGCCGCTCGCGCCTCAGGATGACGGCATCGATCCCATCTCGTACGCGGCCGCCATCCTGAGGCGCGAGGACGGCGCAGCCGTCCGAGCCCCGAAGGATCAGTGCGCCACATGGCGCGGCGTGCGTTTCGCGCCCGGCTTGCCCCGCGGCATGCGGATATGGCCTTCATGGCCTTTCTCCTCGTGGAACAGGCCGATGAGCTGTTCGGTCATCGCGCCGCCGAGCTGTTCGGCATCGATGATGGTCACCGCCTTGCGGTAATAGCGCGTCACGTCGTGGCCGATGCCGATGGCGGTCAGCTCGACGTCGGATTTCTCCTCGATCTCCTCGATGACGCGGCGCAGATGGCGTTCGAGGTAATTGCCGGCGTTGACCGACAGCGTCGAATCGTCCACCGGCGCGCCGTCGCTGATCACCATCAGGATCTTGCGCTGTTCGGGCCGGCCGACGATGCGGTTGTGCGCCCACATCAGGGCCTCGCCGTCGATGTTCTCCTTCAGCAGGCCCTCGCGCATCATCAGGCCGAGATTCCTGCGCGCCCGCCGCCACGGCTCGTCGGCCGCCTTGTAGACGATGTGGCGCAAATCGTTGAGGCGGCCCGGATGCGGCGGCTTGCCGTCGGCGATCCATTTTTCGCGGGACTGCCCGCCCTTCCAGGCGCGCGTCGTGAAGCCGAGAATCTCCGTCTTCACCGCGCAGCGTTCCAGCGTGCGCGCCAGGATGTCGGCGCACATCGCCGCCACCATGATCGGCCGCCCGCGCATCGAGCCCGAATTGTCGAGCAGCAGCGTCACCACCGTGTCGCGGAAGGTCATGTCCTTCTCGCGCTTGAAGGAGAGCGGATACATCGGGTCGATGATGATGCGGGGCAGGCGCGAGGTGTCGAGCATGCCCTCCTCGATGTCGAACTCCCAGGTGCGGTTCTGCTGCGCCATGAGCAGGCGCTGCAGCTTGTTGGCGAGCCGCGAGACCACGCCCGACATCGCCTGGAGCTGCTGGTCCAGGAAGTTGCGCAGCCGCGCCAGCTCCTCGGCGTCGCACAGCTCGTCGGCCTCGATTTCCTCGTCGAACTGGAAGGTGTGGACCTTGTAGCCCCATTCGTTGGAATGGCTGAAGGGCTGTTCGGGCCGCTGCGGTTTCATCCCCTCTTCGGGCTCGGCCGCCTCCGACATCTCGTCGGTCTCTTCGGTCCGCATCTCCGAGGCCTGGTCTTCGCTCTCCTCGCCGTCGGCCTCCTGCATGTCGGCCTGGGCGGAGTCCGACTGGCTTTCGGAATCGTTCTCCTCGCCGTCCTGTTCCTGGTTCTCGGAATTCTCGCCCTCGGCCTCGTCGTCCGACGATTCGTCGGCGTCGAATTCGTCGGAGAGCCGCAGGTCCTTCAGGATGTTGCGCGTCAGCTTGGCGAAAGCGGCCTGGTCGCGGATCGAGGCGGACAGCTTTTCGAAATCCTTGGCGGCATGCTCTTCGACGAAGGGCCGCCACAGATCGACCGCGTGCTTGAGCGAATCCGGCGGCGCTTCGCCGGTCAGCTTCTCGCGCACCAAAAGGCCGACGACGTCGGCGATCGGCGCATCGGCCTTCACCCGCGCCTTGCCGAGCCCGCGCAGCAGCAGCCGCTGTTCGAGGCCCGCGGCCAGATTTTGCCCCACGCCCCGCATGGCGAGCGCGCCGATGGCTTCGACGCGCGCCTGCTCGGCCGCTTCGAACACGGCGGCGGCATCGGTCGATTGCGGCCGGTACTGGTCGTGTACCCTGTCGATGTGATGCGCCCGGCGCAGGGCATAGGCGTCGCCGGCGCCGCGCACGATCGCGACCTCGTTCGGCGGCAAATTGCGCGAGGGCAGGGGCAGCCGCGCCTTCAGCCCGCGCAGCGCCGGGGGCTCGGCGCTGAAGGTGACTTCCATCTCCGGCTCGCCCGACAGCGCCCGCACCGCCGAGGTCACGGCGCGCTTGAACGGCTCGGAGGGATTTTCGGGCTTGGACATGGCTAGCCGACCCATCCAAAACTGTCATGGCCGGCGAATGCGGGCCATCCAGGTGACGCTTGCACCATCGTGCAGAACCCAACTGGGTGGCCCGCATTCGCGGGCCATGACACCTTTTGTGTCACGTCACCAGCACCTTGGCCGCGCTTTCCGGCAGCTCCTCGCCGAAGCAGCGCTGGTAGAACTCCGCCACATTGGCGCGTTCGAGCTCGTCGCATTTGTTCAGGAAGGTGAGCCGGAAGGCGAAGCCGACGTCCTGGAAGATCTCGGCATTCTCGGCCCAGGTGATCACGGTGCGCGGGCTCATCACGGTCGAGAGATCGCCGTTGATGAAGGCGTTGCGCGTCATGTCGGCGACGCGGACCATGGCGGCGATCTGCTTCTTCTTCTCCGCCGTCGCCGCATAGGACGGCACCTTGGCCAGCACGATCTCCTGCTCCGCGTCGTGGCTGAGATAGTTGAGCGTGGTGACGATCGACCAGCGGTCCATCTGGCCCTGGTTGATCTGCTGGGTGCCGTGATAGAGGCCGGTGGTGTCGCCAAGCCCGATCGTGTTGGTGGTCGAAAACAGCCGGAACGAGGAATTGGGCCGGATCACCTTGTTCTGGTCGAGCAGGGTCAGTTTGCCCTGCACCTCCAGCACGCGCTGGATCACGAACATCACGTCCGGGCGGCCGGCGTCGTATTCGTCGAAGGTCAGCGCCACCGGATGCTGCAGGCACCAGGGCAAGAGGCCCTCGCGGAACTCGGTGATCTGCTTGCCGTCCTTCAGCACGATGGCGTCCTTGCCGATCAGGTCGATGCGGCTGATATGGCTGTCCAGGTTGATGCGGATGCAGGGCCAGTTGAGGCGCGACGCCACCTGCTCGATATGGGTCGATTTGCCGGTGCCGTGATAGCCCTGGATCATCACGCGGCGGTTGAAGGCGAAGCCGGCCAGGATCGCGAGCGTGGTCTCGCGGTCGAAGCGATAGGCCGGATCGTGGTCCGGCACATAGGAGGTGCGCTTCGAGAAGCCCTTTATCTTCATCCTGGTGTCGATGCCGAAGGTGGACTTGATGTCCACCTCGGTATCGGGCGTCATCGCGGGATCGAGTTCCTGCTGTTCCATGATTCTGGTATCCGGCTCTTAATTCGTTGCGGGGTGACCGCCGGATGAGGGGAGGGCGTCAAGGAGCCCTTCGCTAGGTCAGCCCTGAGGCGCGCAACACGCCATAGGCCTTGATAACCTGTTTCAGACGCTCCTCGGCGCCCCGATCGCCGCCGTTCGCGTCGGGATGAAACCGCTTTACGAGTTCCTTATACCGCGCCTTGATCTCTAGCAAGGTGGCGGAATGCGCCAGTTGCAGCGTGTCCAGCGACTGCATCTGCAGTCGGGTCAAAGTGCGCTCCGGGCGCCGTATATGGGGCTTCGTTTCCGCGTCCTGGGCGAATTGACCGAAACCGTCATCCACCGTGAAAGTGCCGAACGGATTTTGCATGCGAGCCGCGCGTTTGCCGAGCGGCCAGGTCGGCCGATGGCCGGTCAGCGCATCGTTGCGGAAGGATTCGATGGCCTTCTCGTCCATCCCGGCGAAGAAATCCCACGCCTCGTTGTGCTCGCGGGCGTGGCCCAGGCAGAGCCAGATATATTCGCCGAGCCGGTCGCGGCTGCGCGTCACCTTGTAGCCGCCCTCCTCCTCGCAGCCTGCGCGGGCGCAGGGGCGCAGCGTCTGCGCCGGCTGCGCGCGCGCGCCGTCCGGCTTGATCCGGATGTCCGACCTGAATCGCGCGCTCTGTTTCGCCATGGGCAAATTATGGGGCGGGAACGTGAAAAAACAAGAAAACCTATTGCTTGACTTGCGCGGCGGAACGGATGACACGCTGGATCATGACGATGGCAGATACGATCCGCGCCAAGCTGGAGGCCGCTTTCGCGCCGACGGCGCTGGAGATCGCGGACGACAGCGCCAAGCATGCCGGCCATCGCGGCGCGCGGCCGGGCGGGGAGACCCATTACAGCGTGCGCGTCGTCTCGGAAGCGTTTGCCGGCCTCTCCCGCGTCGAGCGCCAGCGCCGCGTCTATGCCGCACTCGCCGAGGAGCTCAAGCCCGACCGCATCCATGCGCTCGCGCTCACCACGCTCACCCCGGCGGAGATGTGGCAGGAGAAATGATAAGCCGACGCCGTCATGGCCGGCGCCGGACGAGGCGCCGAAGGATCGTTCCGCCGCTTCATCGGTCTGCCGCTGTCGGAAGCGATCCCGGATCACGCCACGCTGTGGCGCTTTCGCGAGGCCCCGGGCAAACGCAGCGAGGCGCGCTCTGCCGACGAAGCCTAGGATAGCCGCGCCAGAGCCGAAGGGCGGGCGCGTTTGGACATCGAGAACGCCATCATGCGGCGCGGACATCCGAAGAGCCGCTCACCCTTGCGGGCCATCCCGGTGACGACCGTCTCCGAGTTTGCAGCCGGGCGCAGCGAGATCGGTGACGCCGGAACGGTGCCCGGCTGGATCGACCGCAGCCGCGGGCGACGATGCCGGCGCCGGGCTACTTGATCTTGCCTTCGTTGAACTCGACATGCTTGCGCAGGACCGGATCGTATTTGCGGATCTTGAACTTCTCGGTCATCGTGCGCGTGTTCTTCTTGGTCACGTAATAGAATCCCGTGCCGCCGCCCGAATTGAGCTTGATCTTGGCCGTGGTGGGCTTCGCCATGGGGCGGTACTCCAAAGAAATCCGTCGAGAGGGCGGGGACTTAAGCCGCGGCGCGGCCAAAGTCAAGCGCGGCGGATGCGCCGTGCGACCAGAAAGATCATATAGATCAAGCTGATGGCCGCCAGCGCCGCCATCAGCCCGGTGGGATTCCAGGCATCCAGCGCCACCCCCTCCACGATCGGGCCGGCCAGCAGGCCCAGCGCGTACAGCATCACATAGGCGGCGTTGGCGCCGGCCAGATCGCGGCCCTGGAAACGCTCGCCGACCAGCGTGAGGCCGATCGTGTAAATGCCCATCACCAGCCCGCCCCACAGGAACAGGACGCCGTAGATCGCCGGCGCCGCGCCGATCAGGAACGGCGTCAAGACCGCGCCGGCGACACCCGCGCCGGCGCAGATCGCCAGCAGGGTGCGGCGGTCGAACCGGTCGGCGAGCATGCCGAGCGGGTATTGGAACGCCATCCCGCCCAGCGACGACACCGCAACCGCCAGCGCGGCCTGGCCCTCGCTGAAGCCGGAGCGCACCGCATAGACCGGGAACAGGCCGAACAATCCGGCGTCCAGCATGCCGAACACCAGCGCGGCCGCCAGGATGGCCGGGGCGGCGCGCAGCGCGCCCAGCACGCCGGCGCCCTTTTCCGCGTCCAGGCGCGGCGCCGCTCCCCGCGCCAGCAGCACGGGCAGGATTGCGAGCAGCAGCATCGCGGCGCCGGCCGCGAACGGCCCCGCGCCGTGGGTGCCGGTGGCGTAGAGGATCGCCGGCCCCAGCGCGAAACCGCCCGAGATCGCGATTCCGTAGAGCGCGACATAGCGGCCGCGATTGTGCTCTTCCGCGATCTGGTTGACCCAGAACTCCGACGCCACGAACAAGCCGTTCA
>DASWOE010000289.1:0-7674 GCA_036398875.1 Rhizomicrobium sp. | reverse complement strand
CGCCAAAGGCGCAAACGAGCGGGAACTTCATCGCCGGATTATGCCGCAGTTGCGGGTGCATCCAAAGCGGCCGCGATCCGCATCTCCCTCCCGCAAACGTTTTCATAGGAGCCTGGCCATGTTTTGGACCGCCAATTTCTTCTGGATTTTCGTCCTGGTGATCGTGCTGGCGGCGATGGTATCGACCATGATCCGCAGCTACCAACGGGAAAAGACCATCCGCATCGCCATCGAAAAGGGCGTTACCCTCGATCCCGCCATGCTGCGCGCCCGCACGTCCAGCCCGGAGGATGCGCGCGCCGGACTTCTGACCGGCGCCATCACGACCCTTTTCGTCGGGCTCGGGCTGGCCGCCATGGGCTATGTCCTGAGCCTGAACGGCAACGCCGAGGCGTTTTGGGGCCTGGCCGCGGTCGGCGCCCTGCTCTGGTGCATCAGCCTGGGCCTGTTCCTCGCCCGCCTCGCCGTCAGCCGCGGTTCGTGAGGCGGTCGGGCCGGTGGGCGCCGAACTCGCCGAAGCTTCGGAATCGCATGTCGTGACGCTGGCGGCACTGGGCGACGAGCGGGCCTTTGCCGAACTGGTCCGCCGCCGGCAGGCCGGCGTGCGCGGCATGCTGCGCCGGCTCTGCGGCGATGCCGCCCTGGCCGACGACCTGGCGCAGGAGACATTCGTCCAGGCCTGGCGCTCGCTGGCGCAGCTGCGCAATGCGGCAGCCTTCGGCGGCTGGCTGAAGAAGGTGGCGACCCGCGCCTGGTTGCAGCAGGCGCGGCGCAAGGCGCCGACGCTGGCGGCGCTGGACGAGGCGGACCGCGAGGCTTGGCCCGACGCGCCGTCGGACCCGAAAATCGACCTGGAACGCGCCCTGGCGAGACTGAGCCCTGCGCAAAGGCTCTGCGTCGTGCTGTCCTATGGCGAAGGCATGAGCCATGGCGAGATCGCAGAAACGACCGGCTGGCCGCTCGGCACGGTCAAATCGCACGTCGCGCGCGGCGGCGCGCGGCTGAAGCAATGGATGAGCGCATGATGGAGAAAGACATCGAACTCGCCGGTCTTTTCGCGACGCTGCCCGATCCCGCGCCGGACGAGGCCTTCGTGGCCGCGGTCGCCCTGCGTATCGCGCGCCGCAGGCGGCTGGCGATGCTGTGGCCCGCGGGATGTGGTTTCGTATTGCTCCTGCTCGTCTGGGCAAGCCGGCCGGCCGGCGATGTTTTCGCCGGGTGGGTGCAGAGCGGCCTGAACCTCATCGCCGTGGAGGTCGGAAGGTTCGCGACCTCGCCCGCCGGTACGTTTGCCGCGGCCATCCTGCTCGTCACCGGCGCGTTGTGGGCGTGGCTTTATGAGCGCCTGAAGGCGTAGTCAGGCCTGCCGCCAATTGCCGTGGAAGCCGAACGGAACGCGCCGCGGCAACTGTGCCGCGCCGACCGGGCCCTTGGCGACGTCGCTTGCGTCATAGACGACGAAGTCGCTGCGATCCGCGGCGCCGCGATAGACGACGGCGACCAGCCAGCCTTCGCCTTCCGCCGCATCCGCGCTTTTGGGCACGAAGATCGGCTCGCCCGGCACATCGCCCTTCGGCAGTTCGTGCACCGCGCGCCGGCCGGTCTTGAAGTCCAGATGGGCGATGGCGTTGAACAGGACCTTGCCGCTGTCGGTGGTGTCGGCGGCGTAATAGCCGTGGCGGTAGGAGAGACCGGTGCGGCGCTCGTCCAGCCGGGGGAACTCGCCGGCCATGTCGTCGATCCTGGTCTGCTTGACGGCATCGGTCTTGCCGCCGAGGTCGATCTCCCAGCGCACGAGATAGGCCGAGACAGGGGCGCCCGGCGAACCATCGACATTGGGAAACAGCGGCGCCCGTTCGTACTGCATGACATCGGCGAAGAGCGTGTCGCCGTCCTCCCACGCGTTCATCGGGTGGAATACGTAGCAGGGATCGGCCGAGAGCCAGCGGATCGTGTCGATGCCTTTGTCGCGGGCCATCAGCCCGATGCGGCTGCCGAGCGAAGGCTCCCAGGCAAAGGCCGGCTTGCCGCCCATCGCGCGCGACAGGCTCGCCGAAAGCGGCAGGATCGGAAACAGGACGTGGCGGTCGGTGACGCAGAAATCGTGCACCATGCTCGCATAGGGGGCTTCGAAGAGATCGAGACGGACGCTTTTTCCGGCCTTGTCCACCACGCCATAGGCCATGCCGGCCGAGAGCGGCACGGCGCCGACGCCATAGCCGAAGAACACCATCTCGCCGGTCTTCGGATCGATCTTGGGATGGGCGGTGAAGCGGCCGGCCTTGCCCGCATAGTCGAGATAGCCGCGCGTCGCCAGCGTGAGCGGATCGACGTCCAGCGGCTGGTGCGCCTCTTCCAACGCCAGCAGCTTGCCGCCATGCCATACCACATTGGTGTTGGCGACACCGCCGTCCTTGCCGACCGCGGACGGGTCGGTGGTCATCGGATTGCCGAACGAGCCGAACAGCGAACGCCCCGCCGCATGCTCCAACTCGTATTTGGGCGTGTGCAGGTAGCGATTGCGGTAGGAGACCTTGCCGTCCGCGACGAAGAACGCATGCAGCATGCCGTCGCCGGAAAACCAGTGGTGGTTGGGATCGCGCGGCGTAAACTGCGGATTGGGGCCGTTGCGGTAGAAGGCGCCGTGCAGGCCCTTGGGGATCTCTCCCGTGATCATCAGATCGGAGAAATCGTCTTCGCTGGCGAGCGGCGCGAAATTGCCGGTCAGGTACGGGTTCACGCGCGTTGGTGCGTTCATGGCAACCTCTCGGGAACGTGATTATTCTTACCGTGTAAATTTATAGCATACACTGTCAGTTCTTGGCAAACCTAGAAGTTGAGAAGAATTCTAAAAAGGGTTCTGAATGCCGCGCGTCCTGACCCAGAGCGACGTTGCCGATTTCCGCGAGCGCCTTTGCGATGCGGCCACGCGCCTGTTCGACGCCAAGGGCCGCGAAGGTTTCACGATGCGGGAACTCGCCGGCGAGCTCGGCGTCAGCGCGATGACGCCCTACCGCTACTTCAAGGACAAGGACGACATCCTCGCGGCGGTGCGTGCACGTGCCTTCAACCGCTTCGCGGAATCGATGGAGACCGCGTTCGCCAATGCGGCGACGGCGCCGGAAAAGTCCGCGGCCGTCTTTCAGGCCTATATCGGCTTCGCGTTCGGCGAGCCCGCCGCCTACCGGCTGATGTTCGATCTCTCGCAGCCCGACGAGTCGGCCTATCCCGAACTGGTCGCCGCCAACACGCGCGCCCGCGCCACCATGACCGAATATGTCCGCGCCCTGGTGAAGGAGGGCATGCTGGAAGGCGATCCCGACCTGATCGGGCACGTCTTCTGGGCCGCGCTGCACGGCGGCGTGGTGCTGAAGCTCGCCGGCAAGCTCGGCGCGGAATACGATTTCGACCGGATCAGCGGCGAGTCGTTCCGTGTGCTGTTCGAAGGCTATCGCGCCAAGCCGAAATGACCGCTATTCGCCGGCGCCCAGCGGCGCCCGCGGCAGCGCCGCCAGGACCGGCTCGGCGGGCCCGCCCAGGCTTTCGATCACGCCCGACGCCCCGGCGATCGCTTCGCGCTCGAGCATGGAGGCGTCACGGGCGGCCAGGTCGGCGCGGATCCCGTCATGGCGCACGGCATCGAGCTTGTAGCCCCACAGCGCGAAGGCGCCGACGAACATCGTCAGCACCGGGGCGACGACATAGCAGCCTTCAAGCGCATCGAGCTGGATGCCACTGTTGACGACGCCCTCCTTCGCCTCGAAGCCGAAGGCCGACAGGATCGCGAAGGTCGTGGTGACCGACAGCGCCGAACCGATCTTGGAGGTGGACGTGATCAGCCCGTAGAGCAGCGCGGCGCGGTCCTTGCCGATGTCCAGGCGCACCTCGTCGCTGATATCGGCGACCATGGCGCGGATCAGGAAGGTGAAGCAGCTCACCACGAAGCCGGCGAAGAACATGCCCGGCACCATGAGGCTCATGTCGCCGCGCGGCAGGCTGAACACCAGCGCCTGGGCGAGGCCGTACAGCACACAGCCCAGCATCACCGCATTGTGCTTGCCGAGCCGTTTGGCGACTCGCGCCCAGACCGGCGCGCCGATCAGGCCGGCGGCGATATAGATCAGCAGCAGGGCGTTCGTTTCGGTACGCGTGAAGCCGAGCACCTGGGTGAAGAAGAAGAGATACAGGGCGGCGGTGATCGCCGGCCCGAGCGCCAGGAAGAGATCGGCGGCGAGGATGCGCAGCAGCGAGGCCCGCGCCAGCATGGTCCAATAGTCCTTGAGCGTGATCCGCTCGGTCGTTTCCGCCTGGCGCGGCTCGCCGGTGGCGGCGATGCACAGCGCCACCGTCAGCGGCGTGATGACGATGATGAACCAGCCCATCGCCTGCACGCCTTCGGTGATGCTTTTGTGCCAGCCGAGCGACAGGACGACCGGCAGCGCGAGGATGATCACGATGGCGATGACGCCGATCGCCTGGATCCAGCCATAGACGCGGCTGCGCTCGTGATATTCGGGAACCAGTGCGGCGGCCCAGGCGGAATGGCCGAGCGTCAACATCGAAAAGCCGGCATAGAGCACCAGCAGCCAGCCGGCCATATAAAGCGTGCTCGCGCCGGGCTCGGCCATGAACATCATGTAGGCGGCAACCATCATCAGCGGCGTGCCGGCCACCATCCAGGGCCGGAAGCGGCCGAAGGCGGTCCGCGTCGCATTGATCGCGACGCCGATCAGCGGATCGAACACGATGTCGATCAGCCGCACGACGCCGAACACCGTGCCGACGGCGGCGAGCGACAGGCCGATATGGCTGGAGAAATAATTCGGGAGATAGACCGTCAGCGGAATGCCGATGGCGGACACCGGCATCGACGCGCTGGCGAAAGGCGCCAGAAGGCGGGCCGGCAGTCTCGTCGTCTTCGGCAGGACCGACGGCGCGGCACCCATGCAAATCTCCCGGAACGCGAATGTCTCTGTCGGACGTTCGGCAGCGGCAAGTTCAAGCGGGAAGTGCGCGGCGACGCAATGAAAAACATCGCGGCCCGATCCGCGGGACGTTGCGCAATGTGACGGTCTGGTTAAGCTCGCATGTCGCAAGGGCAAGGACCGCGCGTGAGCATCGGCAAGGTCGGCAATCCGCATCCCGTCGTTTACCTGTTGTTGTGCACGCCGTTCGGCGCTTCCAACGGTTATCTGGTCGTCACGCTGGGCTATCTGCTGGCGCATGCCGGCGTCAGCGTTTCGGCCATCGCCGGCCTGATCGCGCTCAGCCTGGTGCCGCAAACCTGGAAGGTGCTGTGGGCGCCGGTCGTCGATACCACGCTCAACAGCAAGCTTTGGTACTTGCTGGCGGCGGTGGTGAGCGCCGCCACGCTCGGCAGCATCGGCCTGTTCCCGATCTCCCAGGCGGGTCTGTTCGTCATCACGATCCTGGTCGTGGCGAGCAGCGCCGCCACGACCTTCCTGGCGATGGCGGCGGAAAACCTGATGGCCCATGCGACGCCGGAGGCCGAAAAGGGACGCGCCGGCGGCTGGTACCAGGCCGGCAATCTGGGCGGCCAGGGCGTCGGCGGCGGCGCGGCCCTGTGGATCGCACAGCACTTCGAAGCCCATTGGCTGCCGGGCGCGGCCATGGCTGCGCTCTTCCTCGTCTGCTGCGCCGCGCTGCTGTTCATATCGGAGCCGCCGGCCGACCATCGCCACGATTCCTATTTCCGCAGCCTGTCGAATGTGGTCACGGATGTGTGGAACACGGCGAAATCGCGCGCCGGCTATCTCGCGCTCCTGATCTGCTTTCTGCCCATCGGCTCGGGCGCCGCGAGCAATCTGTGGTCGTCGGTCGCCGGCGAGTGGCACGCGAGCGCCGACACCGTCGCCCTGGTCAACGGCGTGCTGGGCGGCGTCACATCGGCTTTCGGCTGCGTCATCGGCGGCTATTTCTGCGACCGCATGGACCGCAAATTCGCCTATGCGCTGTTCGGCATCTTCCTCGCCGCCGCAGCCCTGGCCATGGCGGTCGCCGCGCGCACGCCGCCGATGTTCGTCATCTTCACCCTGCTCTACGCCTTCATCTCGGGCTTCAATTACGCCTCGTTCAGCGCCGTCGTGCTGGAGGCGATCGGCAAGGGGGCGGCGGCGACGAAATACAATCTCTATGCCTCGCTCTCCAATGCGCCCATCGCCTATATGACGACCATCGAGGGCTTCGCCTATACGCATTGGAAGGGCGACGGCTTGCTGTGGGCCGACGCCGTTGCCGGGCTGGTCGCCGTCGCATTCTTCTTCGCGGTATCGGCGGCGACACGCCCGCGCGCCGTCGCGCTCGCCTAGGTGCCGCAAAAAGTCTGCAGCACGACTTCGTCCGGCCTTGGCGGGTCGGCATAGGCGGCGTGTCCGGGCTGATCGTCGTAAGGCCGCGACAGCACAGCCATCAGCGTATCGAACGGCCCGTAATCGCCCCGCTCCTGCGCCGCGACGATCGCCTGCTCGACGCGGTGGTTGCGCGGAATGAAGGCCGGATTGACCCGGCGCATGGCCGCGGCGCGTTCCGCCGGAGCGATCTTCTCCAACGCCAGTCGCGCGCGCCATTTGTCGAGCCAGACATCGAGAGCCGCGGCGTTGTCGAACAGATCGCGCAGGCCCCGAACCGCCGCTTCGTCGCCGGCGCTGTCGCCGAGGCGTCGAAAGGCCAGCGTGAAGTCGGCGCGGCCGTCCGCCATGTGCCGGAAGAACTCGCCGATCAACGGCAGGTCGTCGTCATAGGCCTGGACGAATCCGACCTTGCGCCGCAGGCCCTCGTGATAGGCCGCCTCGAACCGCGCCGGATAGGCGTTGATCGCGTCCTGGGCCGTCTTGATCGCGGCGTCCTCGCCGGCGCCGAGCAGCGGCAGCAGCGCTTGGGCGAAGCGGACCAGATTCCAGTGCCCGATGCGCGGCTGGTTGCCATAGGCATAGCGGCCGCCCTGGTCGATCGAACTGAACACCGTGGCCGGATCATAGACGTCCATGAAGGCGCAGGGGCCGTAGTCGATGGTCTCGCCGGCGATGGAGGCATTGTCGGTATTCATCACCCCATGGATGAAGCCGACGAGCTGCCATTGCGCGATGAGCCGCGCCGTGCGGGCGATGACCGCATCCAGCAGCGCCGGATAAGGCTGCTCCGCTCCCGCCGCGTCCGGATAGAGGCGCGCGATGACATAATCCGCAAGCGTGCGAACCGCTTCGGTATCGCCGCGGTTTGCGAAATACTCGAAGGTGCCGACGCGGACATGGCTCTTGGAAATGCGGGTCAGCACGGCGCCGGGCAGCGGTCCCTCCTGGCGCAGGATCGTCTCGCCCGTCGTCACCGCCGCCAGGGTGCGCGTGGTCGCCACGCCGAGCGCCGCCATCGCCTCGCTGACGAGGAATTCGCGCAGCACCGGCCCGAGCGCGGCGCGGCCGTCGCCATTGCGCGAGAACGGCGTCGGGCCGGAGCCCTTGAGCTGGATGTCATAGCGCAGGCCGTCGCGGCCGATCACCTCGCCGAGCAAGAGGGCGCGGCCATCGCCGAGACGCGGCACCCAATTGCCGAATTGATGGCCGGCATAGGCCATGGCGACCGGCTCCGCGCCGGCCGGCACGCAATTGCCGGCGAGCGCGCTCACGCCGCTCTCGGACGCAAGACGCCGTCCATCGA